>CAYXIT010000035.1:19337-27039 GCA_964465275.1 uncultured Bacteroidales bacterium
AAATTCTTCCGGGTTTTAACGATGATTTGTCTTCGGGTTCTATTACCGGAAGGTTTGACTTTTGAGAAAGGGCTTCTTTAAAACCGTGTTTTATATGTCTGAGCCTGTGCAACACCAAAACAACAGGTATTTTAAAATCAGATGGCATTTGCGATATTATCCGGTTAACCACCTGGAAACTTCCCGCCGACCCACCTATGATGATTAATCTGTACCCCATTGTTTTTTATTATTGCTAATCCCTGTACTCAATCTTTTTTCTGTAAATTTTTTCTTTTGCGTTAAATACCATGTATTTATTGAATTCACTGCAAAATGAAATATCTTCTTTATTACCGATCATCAGAAACCCTTTGCTTAACAGGCTTCTGGTAAATATCTCCAATAAAGAATCCTGGTATTCAGGGGTGCAATATATAAAATAATTTCTGCACAGAACTACGTGAAATCCCCTGTTTTCGGGCATTTCTAAACCATCAAAAACCTTATAAATAATATTTTTATAAAGATCATCTTTGAAGACAAATCCATCTTTTTTTTCCACCATAAAACTATAAATATCCGCATTATCAGAGTTGCAATACCTTCGGAAATTATTCTGTGAAATGTCTAAGGTTTTACTGTAATAAACGGTACTTCTTGATTCTGAAAGATTGAGTTGATTAATTCCGGTAACAGTTATTTCAGCCTTTTCCAGGAGATTTTTTTCATGAAGCATTATGGCTGTGCTGAGGGCTTCTTCACCGGATGAACAACCCGGAACCCAAAATCTTATTTTGTCCTGTTGATTTTCAAGCAAAGGCAGAACGTCATTATGAAAACTTCTCCAAAATTCCGGATCACGAAAAAGTTCCGTACATGGAACTATCAGTTGTTTTTGAAATACCGGGAAAAAATTTTTATCATTTTCCAGCCTTGCAGCAAGGTTATCAACATCTTTAAGGTTTTGTTCGGCCATAAAAACCGAAATCCTTCGCATAAGTGTTGTGGCAGCAAATATTCGTAAATCAAAGTTATAAAGGCTGGTTGTGATCTGATTTAATTTTCTCAGTCCCAATATTCCCACATTGCTACCTCGTGCCTTTAATGGATACATTGACTTTGCTTTTACTTGTTAAGCAAATATAACAAAATAATATATTTATAATTTTATGTATTTATTGTGATGCTAATTTAAATCTCTTTTTTTTGGATGTTTTCTGGTTAATTCAAAAATCTATCTTTGCAAAGAATATTAATCAAATTTTTTTACTTTGCCCTACTATTATACACATAACATATTTTTTTCAGATTATGAAAGCTTCCATAGAAATAAGCATGTATCCGTTGGGAAGAGAGTTTATTCCTGATATCAAAAGTTTTATTGAAAGTATCAAAAGTTACGATGAGCTTACGGTAGAAGTAAACGGAATGAGCACACAAATTTTTGGTGAATACCGGAGAATAATGAGTGTTCTCACAGATGAGATAGAGAATTCTTTTCATAAACACGGAAAGAGTGTTTTTGTAATGAAAGTGATCAACGCTTTTCTTAAAGATTAACCTGGCAAAACTAAAGTGGTAAAAAAAATTGCGATTACAGGCCCTGAGTCAACGGGTAAATCAGAATTATCAGAAAAGCTGGCAGCACACTATCACACGGTTTATGTTCCTGAATTTGCCCGTAAATATATTGATGAGCTCGAAAGGGAATATACCCGGGAAGATATTCTGGTTATTGCCCAAAATCAAATACAACAGGAAAAAGAAGTTGCCTGCTATGCCAATGAATACCTGATTTGCGATACAGAGCTTATTGTAACTAAAATATGGAGTATGCATTTGTATAAAGATTGTCACCCATGGATACTCGAAAAGATCCATAGCAATCGTTATGATTTATTTCTTTTATGCGATATTGACCTTCCGTGGCAATACGATAAACAAAGGGAACATCCGCATAAGAGACAGTTCTTTTTTGAATGGTACAGAAATGAGCTCGAGCAATACAGATTTCCCTACAAGGTGATTTCAGGAATTGGAGAAAAAAGAATACAGAATGCCATTGATGCTATAGATGGTTTTTTCAGAAAATAATATGAGCGATGTAAAACATTTCGGGCTTTATGCCCATCTGCATTTTATAGTCATCCTGCTCGGTTTTACTGCCATATTGGGAGCTTTAATTACTATTGATGCAATTCCTCTCGTATGGTTGAGAATGTTTTTTGCGGCCATTGGATTATTTATTTACTTAAAAATAAAAGGACAAAAAGTAATTATAAACTTCAGGCAACAACTGCATCTGCTTAGTATAGGTTTGCTTGTGGCTTTACACTGGATCACTTTTTTTCATGCCATCAAAGTCTCCAATGTATCTGTAACGTTAGGAGTTTTTGCATCAACTACTCTTTTTACCAGTTTTCTTGAACCTTTTCTTCAACGGCGAAAAGTCCTTTGGCTGGAAGTCATTATCGGTCTTGTAATCATCCTCGGTATTTACCTGATATTTCAGTTTGAAACACAATATGTTGAAGGGATTCTTTTTTCACTTCTGTCTGCTTTTTTAAACGGATTATTTGTTGTTCTCAACCGGAATATCAGCAGAAGATGGAATCCGGCACTTATCAGTTTCTATGAAATGACAGGCGGTTTTTTGGGTATCAGCATATTTATACTTGCAACAGGAGTAACTTATCTGGGTATACATGAAATGACAGGAATGGATCTTATCTGGATACTGGTGTTAAGTTTCCTGTGCACATCTTATGCTTTTGCTGCCATTGTTGAAATCATGAAAGAGCTGAGTGCTTATACTGTTGTACTTGCTGTTAATCTTGAGCCGGTTTACGGTATATTTCTTGCTTTTCTTGTTTTCGGCGAGTCGGAAAAAATGTCAGGTGGTTTTTATCTTGGGACCCTAATAATTTTAATTTCAGTGTTTTCCTATCCTTACTTAAAGCGTAAATTTAGCTTTCAAAAGTTTTAAAGCTTCTTTGGTAGCACAAGCAACAAAACCTGGATTACGCATTTTCTCCTTATTATAAAGCATCTGCCCGCCGGAAGGCCACGTAAGCAAAAGCCCACCTGCTGCATTGAGCAATGCATGACCTGCTGCAGTGTCCCATTCATTAATACAATCATTACGTAAATAGAAATGTGCTTTACCCTCGGCAAGAAAACCAAATTTTAAGGCACTTCCTGCTTTTATGGTTTTTAATGTATCCGGATCCTTAAACAGTTTGTTGATAATTTCATTATTACCTTCATTTGAGTGCGAGCGGCTGGACACAATAACCTGTTGATTGTCAGGTACAACAGGGTGCAATTGTTCAAAACTTTTGACCAGATTTTGAAAATCTGAACCGCAGGTTTTTAATACATCATTTACAGTCGTAAGATCATTTATTTTATATGCACCATATTCAGCTGTACCAATATATCCGTAGTTAAGAGCCGGTGCTGTTAATACACCGAATACAGGATAATTATTGCGGATAAGAGCTATGTTAACGGTGAACTCACCATTACGTTTAATGAATTCCTTTGTTCCGTCCAGAGGGTCAATCAACCAGAAATGTGCAAACTTCTTTCTTTCTTCAAAAGGGGGTATGGGTTTTTCTTCACTTATTACAGGTATACCGTTACCAGCAAGCTCATCAAAAATAATATCATTGGCTTTTTTATCGGCAAGAGTAAGGGGTGAGCCATCGGTTTTTAATTCTACTTCAAATTTTTGGGAATATACTTTCATAATGGCATCGCCGGCGGCAATCGCTGCATTAAGAGCCGTGATATAAATTTCAGGGTTTAACTTCAAAACAATTTTAATTAGATTATTATTACCACAGGGTTTATTAATCAGCAAAAAATTCGCGGAATATGCAAAGGTAACGTTTAAGCAATTAATCTCAATAATGATGATCGATGCGAACAAATGAACCGCCATGGTGTTACTGTATTGTTTTATCGATTAGGTGAAAATTTCATTGTCAGATTATTAGATTATTAACTAAATTTTTTCTGTTATGCAGGCAATACAATTCAAATTTCTCCCGGCTTTAATGGCAATTATTATGGCATTATTTTTTATCAATCCGCTCAGCGCCGGAATGAGTAAAACATTTCACGACTTTAAAGTTGTAGATATTTATGGCGATTCTTATGATCTTGCCCGGTTAAAAGGTAAGAAGGTATTGGTTGTAAATACAGCTTCAAAATGTGGATTAACTCCGCAGTATGAAGGACTGGAAGAGCTGTATCGTACTTATGCTTCTGAAAACTTTATTGTTATTGGTTTTCCGGCCAATAATTTCATGAACCAGGAGCCAGGCACGGAAGAAGAGATCATCACTTTTTGCGAAGAAAACTACGGTGTAACTTTTCCTATGATGTCTAAAATATCAGTGAAAGGAGATGATATGCATCCGCTTTATCAATGGCTTACACAAAAAGATCAAAACGGGGTCATGGACTCTGATGTTGCATGGAATTTCCAGAAATATCTCATCGATGAGGAAGGAAATCTTGTGAAATACTTTCCTCCACGGCATAACCCGCTATCAGAAGAGATCGTGAGCTGGATAAAACAGTAATCCCTTTTTTAATAATACTTTATTAGCCCGGCCATATCATTGACCGGGTTTTTTATTTTATTTCTGAGGCATGGAATTTTTAAATCATGTACTTTTGTTAGTTTGGAAACAATAATGATTTAAACGACTCTCTGTTTCAGAAAAATGAGTGATAACTTTGGTGAAAAAACACTTACTTTCTCCCTTACAGATCATCCGGTACTGGGTTATCTTATTGAATCTTTTGCGGTAAGCCAAAGTAATAAAGGACAATTCGGATACGACTTTAAAAAAGTTTCAAAAAATACTATCCGGGATCACTTCTCCGAAACTCATCCTGATGAACTTGAATTGATAGATCTTCTGGATAAATATTGCGACCAGCAACTTCAGAAACGTTTTAACCAGGCCCGTAAAAGAACTCTCTATTTTTATGAAAACCTTGAACATGATTATGTTATAAAATATATCCGACCGTTTATTGATAAGATTATTTTTGAGGCCATATCATTTATGGCAAAAAAAAATGTCCCTTTGTATTTTAAAGGTAGTCAGAATGAAAGGATAAGAGAGATACCTTTAAAACTTCATTCTCAAACTGCAGAAACTTGTTTTTATTTTGAAAAACTTGAAAACAAAACCCATTACAAACTTCAAATTACCCACAAAGGAAGGCTTTTAAATTTACACGATAAACAGGCGCAGCTGCTAACAACAAAGCCTTGTGCTCTTTTACTTGATAATGAGATTTACCGATTTCAGCCAGGATGGGAAGGTAAAAAGCTGGAACCATTTTTTCGTAAGGAGTATATTGAAGTTCCTCAGGCATCAGAAAAGCAGTTTTACCAGAAATTTGTTCAGAAAAGTATTTTACATCACTCTTTTATCAACAAGGGTTTTGACGTTGATTTAATTTCTGAAAAACCTCTGCCTGTATTAAAAATTGAAGAGCACTGGCAGGGAGATATCATGTTTTCTCTGAGCTTTTCTTACGGAAAGAACATGAATTTTTATTTCGGCGATGGGATAAAATCTGATGTGAGATTTATTGAAAACAGGACTGATTTCCACTTTGTGAAACTTATTCGGGATATTGATTATGAAAAGGAAATCATACAATTACTGGTAAAGTTGGGCCTGGGTTTAAAAGAAGGTCCCTTTCTCGACATTAAATCGGAAGATAAAGTCAGTGATGAAACACCCCAGAATAAACAAAAAAAGATCCATTTTCTGATTGATTGGCTCAATGAAAACCATACCACCTTAATCAATTTGGGCTTCAGGCTGGAGAAAGAAATTTCTGAGAAAAAATATTTTTCAGGAGTTTCACATTTAAATCTTGAGCCCAAAGAAAATAATGACTGGTTTGATTTGGGTGGAATAGTCTGTTTTGGTGGTATTGAAGTACCTTTTATCAGTCTCAGAGAAAACATTTTATCCGGGGACAGGGAGTACATTCTTCCAGATGGAACCATAGCACTTATTCCGGAAGAGTGGATGAGCACCTATCAGGATGTGATGCGTTTTTCTCATAGAAAAGGGAGTCATTTACAAATCAGAAAATATCATTATCCTTTACTTGCCGGCTTAAAAGAAAGTGGCATTAAGCTTCCGGCATTCAGCGATCTTCCATTAACAGAAGATCAGCCTTTGCCCGCAATGAAAAATGTAAAAATGCGTCCCTACCAGGTACACGGATATAACTGGATGGTTTTTCTGAGAAATAATAATCTGGGAGGCTGCCTGGCCGATGACATGGGATTGGGGAAAACATTACAGGCCCTTGCTGTATTGTCTGATACTTATTTTCATGGAAAGCAACCTGCAAATGAAATCAACCCGGTTAAAAGAGATTTATCATCGCCTGGTATGCAGCTTGATTTGTTTGATGATTCAGAGTATGGTGGAAATAAATTTTCAACGAAAAACTGTTCCCTGATTGTAATGCCTTTATCACTGGTACATAACTGGATGGAAGAGATCAAAAGATTTGCACCTGATTTGAAAGTTTTCCAACACATTGGCACATCGCGTCCGGTAAAAACAGCAGCTTTCTCCGGTTATCATATCCTGCTTACAACTTACGGTACAGTAAGAAATGATATTGAGATGCTACAAAACTATCATTTTCATTATGTTATTCTTGATGAAAGTCAGATCATTAAAAATGCATCATCAAAGATCTTTTCGGCAATAAAAAAACTTCGTTGTGAGCATCGGCTGGTTTTATCAGGTACACCGGTTGAGAACTCTCTCACCGACTTGTGGTCGCAGTTTTCCTTCCTTAACCCTGGTATGCTGGGAAGTCTGAGTTTCTTTAAGAATGAATTTGTGATTCCCATTGAGAAAAAGCAGGACAACAGGATCAGCGAAAAACTGCAAAAACTGATAGAGCCTTTTGTACTTCGCAGAACCAAACAACAGGTAGCAAAAGAACTACCAGAACTTATTGAAAAGGTTCATTATTGTGAAATGACGCCTGAGCAGGAAAAATATTATGAAACCAGGAAGTCGGAGATCAGGAATTCAATTCTCAAAGGACTGGAAGACAGAGGACCCGATAAGTCCAGGTTTGTTATACTAAGCGGCCTGACAAAACTCCGGCTGATTGCCAATCATCCTGCTATTGTTGATCAGGATTATGATGATCTTTCCGGTAAATACACAGAAATAATCCGAAGTATAGAAAACCTTATGGCAGAAGATCATAAGGTCTTGATTTTCTCACAGTTTGTAAAACACCTTAATTTATTTCGTGATTATTTTCAGGAATCAGGATATAAATTCAGCATGCTTACAGGAAAAGTATCAGAAAAAGACCGTAAGCAGGTAATCGATAATTTTCAGCAGGAAAAAGACAACAGGCTTTTCCTTATTTCATTAAAAGCAGGTGGGGTAGGGCTCAACCTTACAAGTGCAGGTTATGTTTTTATACTTGATCCATGGTGGAACCCGGCAGTAGAAAAACAGGCAATTAACCGGGCACATCGGATCGGGCAGGAAAAAAATGTAATTGTTTACAAGTTCATTACACGCAATACGGTGGAAGAAAAAATTCTTAAGTTACAACACAAAAAATCGAGGATTGCAAATTTGCTAATAAGGCAGGATAGTCTGTTAAAAACCCTGTCATTTAGTGAATTACAGGA
>CAYXIT010000036.1:0-26846 GCA_964465275.1 uncultured Bacteroidales bacterium
TTTTCTTACTTTATTATTTCTTTCGTATTGCCAGGCAGTTGGGTGTTTACAGATCCTTTGTATACTGCTGCAGATGGTTCACCCCTTGTACGTGAAATTTCATCCTTTAATATATTCCTGGCTTCTATAATCGGACTGGTAGCAGGTTTGATCATAGGTTATTCAACTGAGTTTTTTACCGGCCTGAATTATTTACCGGTAAGGATCATTGCACATCAGTCTACTTCAGGTTCTGCAACCAACATTATCAGTGGTTTAGGAATTGGAATGCTTTCCACAATCATACCTATATTAACCATAGCAGTTGCCATAGTTTTGGTGTTTCATTTGAGCGGACTTTATGGTATTGCCATTGCTGCTGTGGGTATGTTATCTAATCTGGGTATTCAGCTTTCGGTTGATGCTTACGGGCCTATTTCTGATAATGCCGGAGGTATTGCTGAAATGTCGGAACTTCCTGAAGATGTACGTGAAAAAACGGATAAACTTGATGCTGTGGGCAATACAACAGCTGCCATTGGTAAAGGATTTGCTATTGGGTCAGCAGCTCTTACAGCACTGGCTTTGTTTGGTGCTTATATGACTGCAGCGAAAATTACATCTATTGATGTATCCAAATCAACCGTGATAGCTGCAGTTTTTCTGGGTGCTTTAATGCCCTATGTTTTTTCTGCTCTTACCATTAAGGCGGTGAGTGACGCTGCTCAATCTATGATTGAGGAGGTACGCAGACAATTTAATACTATAGAACCCCTCAAAAAGGCTCTTGAAGTAATGAAAAGAAACAGCGAGCAGGGTACTCACCAAAGTATGTGGAGTGAAAAAGATCTTAAAATTATGAATGAAGCGGAAGGATCACCCGAATATGGAAAGTGTGTTACGATTTCTACCCGCGCTGCTTTGCGGCAGATGATCCTTCCCGGAGTTATTGCAGTTTCCGTGCCTGTAATAATAGGACTTACCATGGGTGCAGAAGCACTCGGAGGTTTACTTGCAGGAGTAACTGTTTCCGGTGTTTTGCTGGCCATTTTGCAGTCCAATGCAGGTGGTTCATGGGATAATGCCAAGAAATTGATTGAAAAAGGTATTGTATATAAAGGTGAGAAATACGGTAAAGGTTCAGAAGCTCATAAAGCATCTGTTGTGGGTGATACTGTGGGTGATCCGCTCAAAGATACATCAGGTCCTTCTTTGAATATCCTCCTGAAACTCGTATCTATTGTGGCACTGGTACTTGCAGGATCAGCTTTTTGATTTTACCGGAACGCTAAAAATTTTACACCTATTCCTTATGAATACAGGAATGGGTTTTTTAGAACATTTCTCTTTTTGGATTGTTCCATGTCTGTTATTATTTTCCTGTGTTAAATTAAATCATACATTATGAAGAAGATACTGATTATACTTTTGGTTGTTCCAACGCTACTTTCAGCACAACGCGATTTTTCAAACATTGAAGTTACTGAGCTAGCACCCGGTTTACATAGGTTATTTATTGCTAACTCTGTTTCGGTAGTAGTTTTTCATGGAGATAATGGTACATTTGTTATTGATGCAGCCTATGAGCAAAGCGCTGATGCGCTCATGAATACCATTGCTGCAATATCTGATCAGCCTGTAAAATATCTTCTCAATACCCATTTGCATGGCGATCATACCGGCGGGAACAAGGTAATTGGTAAGGATGCAAGTATTATTGCCCATCCCAGTGTAAAGGAATACCTGTCTAAAGATCAGCAAAGGGGAGAAAATGTAATATCAGCTTTCCCTGATTATGCTCAACCTGATATTCTTGTTGAAAAAGAAATGGAACTGGAATTTAATGGTGAAAGAATTCAGATCACCCATATGCCAGGAGGACACACCGGGGGCGATCTTACAGTTTATTTTCCCGATTCTAAAGTTTTGGTTATGGGAGATTTACTTTTTGCCAAGTACTTCCCTTATGTTGATACGGGTAATGGTGGCAACCCCCTGCAGTTTATGCAAAATGTAGAAACTGTTATCAAAAAATATCCTGAGGATATTACCTTCGTCGGAGGTCACGGTCCTGTTTTTACCCATACCGATCTTAAGGGATGGTACACCGATCTGATGCAAACCATGGAAGTCGTTCGTGAAGGAAAAAAAGAAGGTTTGAGTGTTGAAGAAATGAAAAGTCAACGCATATTAAAAGATTGGGCAGGAATGGGTAGTTTCTTTATCACCGAGGACCGATGGATTGATACCATTTATCCTTATCTCTGAAGAAATCAGAAGTATTGACTATAACCCGGGATACTCATTCCGGGTTTTTTTATATTATTGAACTGATAATATTTTAACAATTGTAATTTTTTATTTACATTTTCTACTTATTTTAGCGCAAGCCAATAACTTACCACTAAAATTTATTCATAAACCAAAAATGTATAGAAAATGCAAAGGGTGTTTTTTTTAATTTATCTGTCGTTATTCGTTGTAAGTCAGATAAATGCAAATTCAGAGAAACTTAAAGTTCATAAAGTTACTATCTATAATGATGGTGCAGAGGTTCACAGCAGAGCGACTATTGGGCTTGAACCGGGTCGCAATGAAATTACCTTTAAAAGACTTTCACCCCATATTGATCCTGCCACGCTGCAGATAGCAGGGCAGGGGTTCAGGGTTTTATCTATAGCCCGGGGTATTGATGTGGTTAAAAATGATAAGGCATACAATGATTCTTTAAAGAATTTTCAAATTCAGATTGATGAACTGGAAGCTCTTATCAGGGAAAAGTCCACCTTGTTGAATATTCTGGATAAAGAAGAAAGAATTCTGACAGCCAATCAGAAAATTACTGGTGAGACTGGAGTTCAGCAGGTTGATGTCAGAAATACCCTGGAATATATGTTTGGCAGGATAAACGAGATTGAGCGTCAGCGTTTTGAAACTGCTGAAGAAATAAAAGAACTCAGGGAAAGAATTAATGATCAGAAAGAATTAATGAACAAACTGGTTAAGCCCGAAGAAGAATTATTCTCTACAGTAACATTCACTTTACAATCCAGTCGGCCTGCAAAGGTTCCGGTTGAGGTTCGTTACTGGGTAAATCAGGCAGGGTGGTTTCCTACTTATGATATTTTTGCAAACGACGGTCAACTTGAAATTTCCTACAATGCCAATATAAGGCAACAGACCGGTACCGACTGGGATTCTGTTGATTTAATTGTTTCTTCAGCCAGCCCTTATAAAAGTCAACTTGCGCCACGTTTATACCCTTACAGATTAAATTTCGGCCAAACAATAACCCCTCTTGCTTCTTTTGATAATATTGAAAGGGCTCATGACCGGGGAATTTATTCTGTCAGGGGGAAAGTAATTGATGCAGAAGATGGATTTGAATTACCAGGAGTTACAGTAATTGTAAAGGGTACCACCGTGGGTACCGTAACCGATGTGAACGGTGAGTTCAACCTACAGTTACCATCAGATGCCCGTGTTCTTACCTTTAGTTTCATTGGGATGAGAACCCAGGAAGTTGCCATTGACCGTAATTATATGAGTATTGCACTTGAAGCAGATGTTGTTGCACTTGATGAGGTTGTTGTTACCGGTTATGGGGTTCAAGGCAGTACACCAGGTGTAAGGCTAAGGGGAATGTCATCAGGCTCTTCCCGCGAAGTTTCTGCTCCCCGTCCACAGGCACCACCGGTTGTTTCACTGGGTTACCAGACAAGTGTATCTTATGAGATTGATATTCCCTACAATATTCCATCATCCGATGAACCATCGCAAGTGGAGATCAATCGAATAGCTATACCGGCTACCATGCGCTACAGGGCAGTACCTGTTATTGAAGAAGCTGCATTTCTCACAGCAAGAATTTCTGATTGGGAGCAATATAACCTGCTCGATGGGGAAGCCAATCTTTATCTTGATAACCAGTTTATGGGACGAAGTGTGCTGGAAACACGGTTTCTTGACGATACCTTAACCCTTTCTCTGGGGCGCGATGAGAGCATTGTAATAAAAAGAAAACGACAACGGGAATATGAACAGAAGAGATTATGGTCTAATCGCACAAAGGAAGAAAGGATGTGGCATACCGCTGTAAGAAATACCAAAAAAGAAAAGATCATGCTGGAGCTCCTGGATCAGGTTCCCGTTTCACAAACATCAGATATTAAAGTAGAGATTATTGATATTAGCGGAGCTGAATTTGATGATGAAACAGGTATTCTTACATGGAATCTGGAAGTAAATCCCGGTGAAACACGCGAAGTTATTGTTCATTATTCGGTGGAATATCCGAGAAACAGAACCGTAAACCTTGATTGACAGAATTCGGATTTCTTTTCCTATTTTTGCCCTTTCATAAAAAGGTAGCAAAATATGTCTTCCACATTAATTCTGCTCAGCTTCCTGGTTTATACCCTGCTGATTTTTTCTATTTCACGCCTTACAGTCAGAAAAGCTAACAATGAAAGCTATTTTCTTGGCAACCGCAATTCTCCGTGGTATGTGGTTGCATATGGCATGATAGGTGCTTCCCTTTCAGGTGTGACCTTTATGTCGGTTCCCGGACTGGTGCAGACTGAAGGTTTTTCATACATGGTACTTGTTTTCGGCTACCTGGCGGGCTATTTTGTGATTGCACTTGTACTGCTGCCCATGTATTACAAGCTGAATCTTACATCCATTTATACCTATCTGGAAAAGCGTTTTGGCTTCTCATCCTACAAAACCGGGGCATTTTATTTTATTATCTCACGATTGATCGGCGCATCTTTTCGTATGTTTTTGGTGGTGAATGTGCTACAATTATTTGTTTTTGACCACTGGGGAATTCCCTTTGGGGTTACTGTCGGATTGTTTATGATCCTGATTTTGCTGTATACTTTTCAGGGAGGAATTAAAACCATTGTTTGGACTGATACCCTGCAAACCACATTTATGATCTCTGCCGTTATAATTACCATCTTTATTGTTGCCAATACTCTTGGTATGGGGTTTAGCGATTTATGGAGTGAAGCGTCATCAAAGGGATATACCAGAATGATGATAACGGATGTCACCGATCAACGTTTTTTTCTTAAGCAATTTTTTGCCGGTATGTTTATCACCATCGTTATGACTGGTCTTGATCAGGATATGATGCAAAAGAATTTAAGTTGCCGTAACCTGAGAGATGCACAGAAAAACATGTTTTCTTTTGGTTTTATTCTCATACCGGTAAATTTTATGTTCCTTTTTCTTGGAGCTGTACTGTGGATCTATGCCGGTAAATTTGATGTTTCCCTGGCGCAGACTTCCGATGATCTTTTCCCTACCGTTGCATTACAATATTTGAGCATTGCAGCAGGACTTACATTCTTCTTTGGTCTTATATCTGCTGCATATTCAAGTGCCGACGGTACGCTTACAGCCCTAACTACTGTATTTTGTATTGATTTCCTGGGTTTAAAACGAAAACCCGGCATTACTGAAGAGCAGATCAAAAAGATCAGGTACATAGTGCATATCTGCTTTTCTGTTATCGTATTATTTATTATTATTGGCTACAGGGCCATCAATGATACTGCACTAATCAGCAAACTATTTACTATTGCCGGATACACATACGGGCCTCTGCTGGGTTTATACTTCTTTGGTTTATATACAAAAAAACAGATTCGCGACAAATGGGTACCTTTGATCTGTATCTTATCTCCTGCTTTGAGTTACCTTATTAGCGTCAATTCTGAACAGTTTCTTCTGGGTTACAGGTTTGGGTTTGAAATACTAATAGTAAACGGATTTTTTACATTTCTTGGATTATTGATTATATCCCGGAATAAGAAATAGCCTCTCTGGTCTAATTTTTCATTGTTTTAAATATCGTTATATCCAATTTAGACTAAATACAAATAGTTGGATATGAGCATATTTTAAGCAAAAAGTTAAATATTTAAAGATATAATCCTTACATTTGGGATGTTATTAAAGAAAATGAAGATGAATGTAAGATTTTCCTTCACTTACTTTCTGGGTTTTATAGTTTTTTCATTTATTTTAATTCAGGCTTGCCGGCACGAACCCGATATTATAGTTGATGATCCCGAACCCTGGACGGGTGAATGTCATCCCGACACAATTTATTTCAAACGTGATCTGCTTCCCATATTAACATCAAGTTGTGCCCGTTCGGGCTGTCATGATCAGGCAACCCAGGCTGACGGAGTGCTTCTCACAAGTTACGAATCGGTGATGGAAACCGGTGATGTAAGACCCGGCAGACCCGATGATAGTGATCTTTATGAAGTGCTTGTGGAAGATGACCTGGATAAAAGGATGCCCCCGCCGCCCAATCCACCTTTATCTCCGGATCTGATCCAGATGTTTTTTACCTGGATAATGCAGGGCGCCCAGGATCTGGAATGTATTGATACTGCTTGCGACCTTGAAAACGTAACTTTTTCCGGAACCGTATTTCCCAATTTGCAACAATATGGTTGTACAAGTTGCCACACCGGATCAAGCCCTTCGGGTGGTGTGTTACTTGCAGATTATCAGTCAGTAAAAAACATTGCTGAATCAGGAAGACTAATGGGGGCTATAAACCGTTTACCCGGTTATGCTGCAATGCCTCCTACCGGTGATGCAATGCCCGATTGTCCCGTTGATCAAATTCAAAAATGGATAGATGATGATATGCCTAATAACTAAAAGAATCAAACTATTTTTTATTCCACTCTTGTTTTTAATGATGCTTGCATCATGTTATTACGACAGCGAAGAGTATTTATATGCCGATACTGGAGAATGCGACACTACAAATGTTACTTATTCCGGTTTTGTTGCACCTTTACTTGAATCAAACTGCAATTCTTGTCATAATCCTGCTTCCCCTTCGGGCAATGTAATTACTTCTGATTATAGTAATCTGGTAATTGCTATCAATAGCGGTTCTTTCAAAGGAGCCATAAATCATGATCCGGGTTTTTCACCCATGCCTAAAGGAGGTAATAAACTTCCTGACTGTGATCTTTCGAAAATCAATGCCTGGTTAAATGCGGGATTTCCGGAAAATTAGAGTAACCCTATGGTCTGGTGTGAAAACCAAAATAGTATATTGAAAATCATAATCAAAAACCAAAAAAAATTCTGGTATGAAAACATGGCTGAAAGTATTAATAGGATTGGCAGTAATAGGTTTAGTTGCTGCAGTTTTGATATATTTCTTTGTATATAACAAACCACACACAGATTATGAAAAAGCGAAACCGGAAATAGTTCTTACCGCCAATGAGCTGTATGATGCTTTCGCAAATGATACCGGTTCAGCAGAAGAAACTTACAATGGGAAAGTAATTCAAATTTCCGGACTATTGGATTATGTTGAAGATGCCGATGGCAGGGTCTTTGCAATCTTCGCCTTTGGCGATGGAATGTTTGGCCCCGAAGGAGTTCGTTGTACCATGCTTGAGAATCATACGAAAAAAATTAAAAATATTCCAACAGGAACCCAAATTACTGTTAAGGGATTTTGCTCGGGTTTTAATGATCCTGATGTTATTCTGGAGCACTGTTCCCTTCTTGAATAAATCAATATTATAAACTCAAAATCAGTTTTTTATGAAAAGATCAATCTTATCTTTGTCCGTCATCCTTATGTTAAACCTTGGGCTTTTTGCCCAGAACTATGTAACCCGTACCGGGTACATCCGTTTTTACTCCGAAGCACCGCTGGAAAATATTGAAGCTGTTAACCGTCAGGTAAACAGCGCTTTGAATGTTTCAAACGGCGATTTTGTTTTTCGTGTTCTCATGCGTTCCTTTAATTTTGAGAAGGCATTGATGCAGGAACACTTTAATGAAAATTATGTAGAATCGCATAAATATCCCAATGCAAGTTTCCAGGGAAGGATAGCCAATTTTGATGAAATAGACTTAACTGTGCCGGGAACCTATGATGTTATTGTGGAAGGAGATCTTACCATTAAAGATGCTACAAATAAAATCAGTGAAGCGGGAACGCTGGTAGTAAAACCTGATGAGATTGCGGGTAAATCGGTATTCACAATCAAACTTGCAGATTATAACATTAGTATACCATCAGCTGTATCACGCAATATTGCTGAGGAGATTGAAATTACAGTTGATGTGGAACTTAAGAAGATGTAATATTCTAACTACAATAACGGAAAGGAGTTTTTTCATCAGGCAATAAAAAAACTCCTTTCCCTGCATTCTTTCGTTAGTTTTCAAAAAGACGAGGTAACAGTACCTAAAATTTATTTTATTATGATTCAAAGTCATTTAAAAGTTTGGTTATTATCGCTTTTGCTGGTTTTAATTGCACAAAAAACTTTTTCACAAGATCTCTTTGAACTTTTTGATGAGGAAGAGCCGGTTACAGAATATGCTTTTGCAACCTTTAAAACTACCAGAATCGTTAACGGGCAATCCATTGAAAACCCACCGGTTGGAGAACTGAAATTCATAATCAGTCATCATTTTGGTCGTCTGAATGAGGGTGCTTATAATCTTTGGGGTCTGGACCAGTCAACTATAAGATTGGGTCTGGAGTATGGCATAACCGAAAGACTAGCCGTATCAATTGGAAGAAGTTCTTTTGAAAAAACTTTTGATGGCTTTGCCAAATACAAAATTCTTCGTCAAAGCACCGGCGCTAAGAAAATGCCCATATCCTTATCAGTCTTTTCCGGTATTTATTTGAATTCCCTCGAATGGAGATTCCCCGAAAGAACAAATTATTTTACTTCCAGACTGTCCTTTGCTCACCAGATTTTAATAGCAAGGAAATTCTCAAATGCATTTTCTTTTCAGTTAACACCCACTTTAGTACATAAAAACCTGGTTGAGGAAATCGATGACCCCAATGACATTTTTGCCCTTGGATACGGAGGCAGAGTAAGACTTACCAACAGAATTACTTTTAATGCCGAATATTACCAGGTTCTTACCCAAAAAACTGCTCAGCAATCTAAGAACATGCTCTCTTTGGGTTTTGACCTCGAAACAGGCGGACATGTTTTTCAGCTGCACTTCACCAACGCACAGCCCATGTTCGAAAGAGCATTTATTACCGAAACCCGGGGCGACTGGCTAAATGGTGATATTTACTTCGGGTTTAATATTGTAAGAGTTTTTACAATCAAAAAGCCTGAGCTTTAATCGCTTTTCAGCTTCTTCTCAATTCTGTTTTTTACCCTCCTTGGATTTTTTCAGAGATGATAAGTAAGTCATTTTCTGAATCATCAGGATCATTGATTTTGGATGATTTGTATAAGCTTGTATATCAATGTTTTATGCCTTAAATAATTTTTTTAAAAAAAATATCGACATGTGATTTGTATTTAAAAAAAGTGTACTATTGCGATGAGTTTCAAGCTTTGAATAACACTGCCGGAACGCAATATATTCAATACTTTTGAGACCATGGCCTTTAAATTTTTGTAACACTAAACCGTTCTTTTAAGCAAAAAAAGAAATGAAAGCTTCCGAGCTTCAACCCAAGGTTACCGTTTCCGGCGGAAATGGTACGCCTGAGGCCGATGAACCTGATGAACCTCCCAGTGGTTTGTCTCTGTCAAAGCCTGTAATAAACACTAACAACGAGCTGATCATCAGCGATCGCTCAATGGCTTTTCTTCAACAATATTTTCCCGGTGCAACACCCAAAGACTGGAACAACTGGCAATGGCAGTTGAGAAACTCTTTTACCGGTTTACAATCTTTATCGCGTGTTTTGCATCTTTCGGAAAATGAGATCCGCCCACGACCGGGTTTTCATGACAACCTGCCTTTAAGGATTACACCTTATTATGCATCTTTAATGGACCCTCATGACACCAAACAGGCCCTGAGACGAACTATGATCCCGGTGCTTGACGAGTTCCTTGTAAGTCCGGGTGAAGCATCTGATCCGCTTTCGGAAGAACATGACAGTGTGGTACCCAACCTGGTGCATCGTTATCCTGATCGTGTACTTTTTCTGGTTACCGGTTTTTGTGCTTCCTATTGCCGCTACTGCACGCGATCGCATATGGTAGCTTCACAAAAATGTCATCAGGGAATTCATGCCTGGCTACCTGCAATCAAATATATCAGGGAGCATGAAGAAATTCGTGATGTCCTGATCAGCGGGGGAGATGCACTTACCATGTCTGATAAAAACATCGACTTTCTGCTTAAATCGCTCAGGAGTATTCCTCATGTGGAGATTATCCGGATAGGTACAAAAGTGCCCATGGTATTGCCACAGCGGATTACCAGATCACTGGTAAATATGCTGAAGAAGTATCATCCGCTGTTTATCAGTGTACATGCCACACATCCCGATGAATTGACACCTGAAAGCTCACAGGCGTTGCAAAGGCTTGCCAATGCAGGGATACCTCTTGGGAGCCAGACGGTTCTATTGAAAGGGATCAACGATAATTTACCCGTGATGAAAAGGCTTATGCATGGACTTCTGAAAAACAGGGTAAGACCTTATTATCTGTATCAGTGTGATCCCATTCTGGGTTCAGCCCATTTTCGGACCTCGGTTGCAAAAGGACTCGAAATAATTGAAGGACTTCGCGGTCATACTTCCGGTTATGCTGTGCCCCATTACGTTATTGACGCACCCGGTGGAGGTGGAAAGATCCCCTTGCTTCCCGATTATTTTCAGGGAAGAGAAAACGGCAACGTTATTCTTAGAAATTTTGAAGGGAAAAGGTTTGTTTACCCGGATTTTTAAAGGAGACCGGAGACCGAAGAATGGAGAACGTCAAACTATACTAAATACATTTTTCCGGAAAAAAATGAGCGTGCCACATTTGAGTATTAGAGTTGACAGTTTTTGTATGATATTCTGATAAAATGTTCAGGATTAGGAAAATAACGGATGACATTTATCCGATGAATAAACATGCTGTGGGGCAGGTAATGGATATTTTGCGTCAACGGTTTTCTTCGGTTGATGAAGCAAAAATCCAACTTATCCCGGAGCAGTTGCGCAATCCCTTGAAATATCAGTTCAGGACTATATTGCTGGTGTCAGATAATTTTAACGGCAATGTTAAAGGATTTGCTCTTTTATTTCATGCTCCGGACCTGGATTTCTGTTACCTGGATTATATTGCCACGCATAAGGATCAGATCACTACCGGAGTAGGTGGTGCTTTATATGAGCGGTGCAGGGAGGAAGCTTTGATGCTTAAATCCACCGGCATTTTTATGGAATGTCTGCCTGATAATGAAAAATTATGTAGTGATCAAGAATCCCTGATACAGAATGCAAACAGACTCAAATTTTATGAAAGATATGGTGCCCGCCCTGTTATCAATACACTTTATGAAACTCCTGTAAAAGAAGGTGATACTTGTCCACCCTACCTTGTGCTCGATAATCTTGATCGAAAGGATCTTCCATCTTCTGAAAAAATGCGTAAAGTGGTTAAGGCTATTTTATACAGGAAATATGGCGATTACTGTCCAGACGAATATATAAAGAAAGTAGTGGATTCATTTCAGGATAATCCGGTTAAACTTCGGGATTATAAATACATTTCCAGGGTAAAAACGGCAGAAAGGAAAAATCAATATAATAAACCGGAGCATGAACCTGTCACAGTAATCCATTTCACAGACAGAAATCATAAAAAACCAATCTTTTTGGCAGTAAACAATGATCACGAAATTCATCATGTTAAAGAAGTAGGTTATGTTGAAGCTCCTGTCAGGATATCAAGTATCATAAAGAGTATTAGCGATTCGGGTATTTTTGAGACGATACAGGTGAATAAATTTTCAGAAAAATATATCAGGCAGATACACAGTAACGATCTGGTTGACTTCTTAAAAAATGCAAGCGAAAATTTCCCCAAAGGAAACTCTGTATACCCCTATATTTTTCCCATCCGTAATATGAATTTACGTCCTAAAGACGTGAATGTACTGGCAGGCTACTTTTGTATTGATACTTTTACTCCTATACATCATAACGTATGGAAAGCAGCAACCGGCGCTGTTGATTGTGCTTTGAGCTGTGCCAATAAGCTTATTGAGCGTGGAGGTCTGGCCTATGCACTCGTCAGGCCACCCGGACATCATGCTGAAAGCAGGGTCTTTGGTGGATTCTGCTATTTGAACACGGCTGCCATTGCTGCAAATTATCTGTCAAAAATGGGTAAAGTAGCTATACTGGATATAGATTACCACCATGGCAACGGGCAGCAAGAGATATTTTATAAACGAAACGATGTACTAACTCTAAGTATTCATGGTCATCCCTCTACCACATACCCATATTTCTGCGGATTTCGCAAGGAAAAAGGGGAAGCGGAAGGAACCGGCTTTAATATCAATTACCCTTTCGGTGAAGGTTTAAATGCAGATGAATACAGAAAGATTCTCGCCGATGCACTGCAAAAAATTTCATCCTTTAAACCGGCCTGGCTAGTGGTCTGTTTCGGACTTGATACTGCCAAAGGAGACCCCACAGGAACTCTTTCTTTTGGAACAAGAGATTTTGAGAAAAATGGTAGAATGATCGCAAGTTTGGGTATCCCGACACTCGTGGTCCAGGAAGGCGGTTACCTTAATCGCTCATTGGGTAAAAATGCCCTGTATTTCTTTAAAGGACTTAAAGAATCTTTTTCCATTAAGTTACAAGTATAAACAATCTAAAATGATTTCTCAGAATAATATTAAAGTGGGTTTTACCTACGATTTAAAAGATGATTATCTGGCCATGGGTTTTACCTCTGAACAAGCTGCAGAGTTTGACAACTATGAAACCATTAATGGTATCTTTAATACCCTGACCGATCTGGGATTTACAGTTGATAAAATTGGTAATGTAAAATCCCTGATAAATCGTCTGGTTCAAGGTGACCGCTGGGATATCGTATTTAATATCTGTGAAGGTGTGAAGGGTATAGGAAGGGAAGCTCAGGTTCCTGCCATTCTGGATGTTTATGATATTCCCTATGTGTTTTCTGATGTTTTGGTGTTATCACTGACCTTACATAAGGGTTTAACCAAGCAGATCATCAGGGATTGTGGTATCCCCACAGCAGCTTTTTTTGTGGCTGACCATATCGATGTTCTTCAAGCTCACACATTAAAATATCCGCTTTTTGTAAAACCGGTAGCCGAAGGTACAGGAAAAGGAATTGCACCGGATTCGAAAGTCGAAAATGAAAATGAACTTTTCAGAGTTGGAAAAGATCGCCTGAAGCGATACGGGCAAAGTTTGCTTGTTGAAGAATTCCTGCCCGGACGGGAGTTTACGGTGGGCATTGTTGGTACTGGTAAAGATGCGCGTGTGATAGGTATGATGGAGGTGATCTATAAAGCCAATGAACCTTCAGGTATTTATTCCTACATGAATAAGGCCCATTATGAAAAGTTCATTGAATATATGCTGCCTGATTCTGATTCAGCAGAAAGTTGTTTCAAAGTTGCATTGGATGCATGGAAAGCATTGGGTTGCAGGGATGGCGGAAGGGTTGATCTAAGGATGGATATTGCAGGTGTACCTAATTTCATTGAAGTAAACCCCCTGGCTGGATTAAATCCGGTTCACAGCGATCTGCCCATCCTTGCACGAAAATATGGTATTTCCTATTATGAACTGCTTAAAATGATCATGCAATCGGCTTTGCAAAGATTGAATATACCCTTCAAAATTGAAAATGGAATTTTTTCAAGTTGTCAGTTATGAAAAAAGCTCTTATTATTCATAGTCCGCTGGAGGAAGATGCCCCGGCCGATGAACTGGATGTGCTGCAGCAGGTGGAACTGTTCCGTAAAGGATTACAGGCATTGGGTTTTACTGTTGGTATTATCCCGTTCCCTTATGATATAACCCATCTTGAGGAATTTGTAAAAGATGTGAATCCTGATTTTATTGTAAACCTGGTGGAGACCCTTTTCGCCGACGGACGCCTTGTTCATGCAGGTCCGTTTTTGTTCGATCATTTTAAATTGCCTTATACGGGAAGTTCCGGGCATGCTATATATCTGAGTTCTCACAAAATACTTTCCAAAGAGTATATGAAAATTCATGGCATAAAAACGCCTGAATTCTTAACCTATGACATACTTTCAGAGAATAAAAATCTGACTTTTAAAAGCCCTTTCCTGGTTAAATCTTTATGGGAACATGCATCATACGGACTGGATGAAAATACGCAATTACTTTTTCATACCAGAGAAGAGCTTCTGGAAAGGATGAAAAAAGAAAATAATCCCCGTGATTTTTTCTGTGAAGAGTATATTCACGGCAGAGAATTTAATCTTTCACTCCTGGCAGGTGAAAACGGACCTGAAGTTCTGCCACCGGCTGAAATAAAATTCAATTATCCTCCCGAAAAGGCTCGTATCCTTGGCTACAAGGCAAAATGGGAAGAAGATTCATTTGAATACAAAAATACAGTTCGAACTTTTCAATTTGTCAACCAAGACGGGATTCTTATCAGCAAATTGAAAGAAATATCAATGCTTTGCTGGAAAGTTTACGGACTCAGAGGCTATGCGCGTGTTGATTTCAGGGTAGATGAAAAGGGAAATATTTATGTTCTGGAAATTAATGCCAATCCTTGCATTTCACCCGATAGCGGGTTTATTGCAGCAGCCCACCAGTCAGGAATTTACAGCAGGGAAATTATTAGAAGAATTGTTGATGATATTGATAAATTCTAAACGAAGAAAATGAAAGTAACTTTCAGAAAAATCATTACGAAAAAGGATATAGAGAGGATAAGGCAAATTACCCTTTCTGCAGGTTTTTTCAGGCATGATGAGATTGAGGTAGCGGCAGAGCTGGCAACTGAAGCTTTTGCAAAAGGGCAGGAGCAGTCAGGTTATTTTTTCCTGTTTTCAATGATTGAGAATATAACAACCGGTTTTGTATGCTATGGCCCTACTCCTTGCACCATGGGCACTTATGATCTATACTGGATCGTTGTAGATAATAATTACAGGGGAAATGGAACAGGAAAAGTACTCATGCAGCAAACCGAAAAGGAGCTGATAGCCGGGAAAGCACGAAAACTTTACATCGAAACTTCTTCGACAGATAAATACTTTCCTACCCGGAGGTTTTATCAAAATTGCGGCTATACGGAAGAAGCAAGATTGAAAGACTTTTATTCAAAGGGGGACGATAAAGTGATTTATTCAAAAGTTTTGAATTAGTAAAATAATCTTTGAAAAACCGGACAAAACTGTTCGATTACGCACATTTCTTTTTGATTGTTTTTTTGATGGTTCCATCCGAATTTCTGTAATACTTTTCTTATATGCTTACAAACAATGCTTTATGGCTTATGGCATTTATGTTGGTAGTGGCTCACTGTTATTTTATGTCCAACAATTAATTTGAATTTATCCATGAAAACAGTTTTTAAAAATTTTGCAACATATTTATTATCAGGAGCGATGCTCTTACACATTTCTGTGAATGCACAGGAAAAGCCACTAAAAGATTTCCAGTTGAGTTTTTTGCCCATGGTGGGTACAGATGGTACCGGTGTTATCAATTACCGTTACAAAGCCAGTATAAACCTGTTTGCAGGTATTAACGGTGGTGTTCAGGGAGTTGAACTAGGTGGTTTTATAAACATCAATAATGGATTGGTTGATGGATTGCAACTGGCCGGTTTCGGAAATATTGTAAATGGAAATTTTGAGGGATTCCAGGGAGCTGGTTTTATGAATATCGTAAACGGACAGGCAAAAGGATTCCAGGGATCAGGTTTCGTCAATGTAATCAGGGGTGGAAACCAGGGTTTCCTTGGAAGCGGTTTTATGAACGTGGTAACCGGCGATAGTCAGTCAATTTCCGGAGCTGGTTTCATGAATGTAGTTCATGGCAATCACCAGGGGTTGAGCGGTGCAGGATTTATGAATGTTACAAGCGGCAATTTCAATGGCTTGCAGGGAGCAGGATTCATGAACGTTACCCGCGGTTACAGCATGGGATTGTCAGGTGCCGGTTTTGCCAATATATCGGGCGGGAAATATATGGGTATCCAGGCTGCAGGATTTATGAATGTTGCCGGAAACATGGATGGTATTCAGGCAGCGGGTTTTCTGAATGTAGCCCGCGATGTGAGCGGACTGCAGCTGGGTTTTATAAACGTAGCGGATACAGTGGCCGGTGTTCCTATTGGGTTTTTAAGCATTGTAAAAAGAGGCGCATTACGCGAAATTGAAATATCTGCCAACGATGTATTTCTCATGAATACTTCCTTCAGAATAGGGGTTCCGGTTTTTTATAATATTTTTTCTGCGGGATACCGGCCGGCCCAGGATACCGAATTTTATGCTATAGGTTATGGTATTGGTTCACGGTTGGATCTTTCAGAAGATCTGAATCTGGATATTGAATTGCACAGTTCACAATTGAATAAAGAATGGAACTGGGATTGGTGGTCAGAGAATCATTGGAGCAGACTTAATGAGCTCAGAACTATTTTTACATGGCAAATCAATCCGGCAATGCAACTTTTTGCAGGCCCGGTTCTGTATAATCACTACTTCCGCGTATCTGATGAATACAGCAGGGTAGACCTGGAAATTGCACCTTACAACTTTTATGAACACACAAGCGGTAACAGAATCTTCCAATGGTGGTTTGGTGGAAGGGCAGGTTTAAGGTTTGTTCTTCCCTGACAGGTTATCTCAGATTCTTCAGCAGATCAGCATTCATGATCCTTCCTACGGGATATACATTATGATTCTGGTCATAATAAGGTGTCTGCTCGTAAAACCACGAAAGTATAGCATATGGATTTCGGGCCATGGCGGGATTCTCCTCCATGGCCTTTTCAAGCCCGATACGTAAAGATGGATCCTGCGCGAGCATTTCACGTGCCATTTCTTCCAATACATAGCTTTCGAAGTACTCAGCACGCTCAAAAACAGAATTAAAAAACCCCCAGTAGGCTAATGACCCCGGAGCCATGGGTTCGAGGGCATGGGCAATAATGCGTGCTCGGGGCTGGTTCATAGGTATGATCACCGACCCTTCAGGAAAAGTTCTGGTCTTTTGGGATGTAATTGTTTTAAAGCTTGCAGTTTGCCTTCCTTCTGTTGACCTTGCTGACAATTGAACATCATCAAAACGGTATGCTTCAATTTCGATTTCCGTTTCCCGGGTGAGCTTTCTCATCTCAACTCCATGCAATCTTAACCTTTCAATAATTTCTTTGTATTGAACAGGAATTATATATGCTTCGGGAAGCCGCACATCATAGCTTACCCGGTTTTTATTGAACCAGGGTATCTGATAAGTAACAGGCTTATCGGAATCATAAATAAACCAGTAACCTCCGCTAAGGCTGCTTTCCTTTTTTGTGTACTCAACTCCCAAAAAGTTTACCATTACTGAATCGCCGGTGATTTCAAACCTTAACGGGAATTTCTCTTTTCTGAATTCAGGTGATGCAGTATAACGATCAGCTTCCAAAATGATTTCTTTCAATTGCTTATCGTGATGCAGAATATCCAGGGTGTGTAAAATCATCAGAAGTGTTGATTCAACCCGCACAGGATAAGGTTTGAGCATATGGGTTTCAAGCAATAAACCAGGGCGGTTGAGTTCAGAAACATAGCCTGTAGAAAACATGGGACTGAAAACGCCGCTGCGCAAGCCACTGCGGGGATCATGCCAGGATCGGTAGGAGACATAAGGGAAAATTGGAAAGCCATCAGCTTCCATCTTCATCTCAACCTTCGGCAGGTAGATTTGTTCCATCCATTTAGCCAAATCCGGATCAGGAGCACCGAAAATGTCAAGCGCATATGTAAGGGCATATTGGTAATCTCCTCCGTTGGTAGAATGTGTGTCAATAAAAAAATCAGGTTCCCACTCGTGCCAAAGTTTAAGAAAAGCTTCTATCTCTTTTGAGTCTGCTTTCAGGTAATCGCGGTTCAGATTCAGGTTAAGTGCATTGGTTCGCCAGCCCATTTCTTCCGGACCATCCTGGTTGATACGGTTATAGGGGCCGAAACGTTCATGCCCGTCCACATTAAGAATAGGAATAAAAAGAATGGTTAAATCTTCAAGATATTGAATGTGTTTGCCATGAATAACCATATCGCGAAACAGGATAAATCCTGCATCTTTTCCCACCGGTTCGCCCGGGTGGATAGCTGCCTGTATAAGCAGTATTTTGTTTCCTGATGCTTTTACCTTTTCCGGTGAAAAATTTCCATTCCCATCTAATATCAGCAAGGGAATTTCCCTTTCCTGATGGCTGAAACCTATGCTTTCAAAATGAAGAAGGGGAGATGCATCGGCCAGGGAACGGCTGAATTCCAAAGTTTTTTCATAGGATGGAGTGCGGTTGAAATCATTTTCTTCATAAAAAGTCTGCCAGGTTTTTTCTTTTTCCGAAGACCGGGAATGGCTGGAAAAAAGTGTTATCATTATTATCAGTAAGTGTATCCGGTGCATAATTTTTGAATTTGAAATATATAAGAATGGGGCAAAATTATAGAAATCTGATTCAATGTCGTTTAGTTATACATTATATTTTATAGAATGCAGATTTCACAGATGCTTAGAAACGCTGATTTTTAATGATTTAATCATTGTAATCAGCGCTTGAAAATCAGCGTTATCCGCGTTCCATTTCTCTTGAGCATTGCTTGCAGGTTCATAGGATTTTTCGTATATTTAAAGCACTTTAATTTATCTTTCAAAGTATAAATTTTAAAACCTAAAACCATGAAAGATCGACTGATAACCATCGCTACTGATCAATATACTGCAGCAGAAGTTTTAAAGGCCCGGCTTGAGGATGCAGGTATAGAGTGTTTTTTGAAACATGTTAATCTTTTGCAGGGAGCTGTTTCGGAGGGAGTGCAGATACAGATCAGGCAGGCGGATGTTGAAAAGGCTTTGAGGATTATTTCCGAATTAAAAAGTGCTCAGGAGAAGAAGGAACTTAAAGATATCAGGCAGATCAGACGGATCCTGGTTCCGATAGATTTTTCAGAGTTTTCAAAGAATGCCTGCTTATATGCTTTGAAACTGGCGAAAAAGTATGATGCAGATCTTAAGATCCTGCATGTATTTTATGCGCCCATCGTTGACCTGGTTCCTATTACCGATGCTTATTCCATACAGGTGGACATGGATATTAATTTGAGGGAAATGGAAGATCAGGCAAAACGTAATCTTGTGGATTTTGTGAATGAAATAAGAGAAACTGCTGCCAATGAAGGTTTTGGTGATGTTAAGATAAGCTATTCATTGCGTGAAGGAATAGTGGAAGATGAAATTGCTTTGATGGCTAAATCATATAAGCCCGGAATAATTGTTTTAGGAACGAAAGGGAAAGGTGAAAAACAGAGTGATATCATTGGTAGTGTCGTATACAGGGTACTTGATAAATCCAAAGTACCCGTGCTGGCTATACCAGGCAAAACCAGTCAGCAAAGCTTTCTCGATGTGAAAAACATCGTATATGCCACTGATTTTGATGACTCTGACTATGTAGCAATCAGGAAACTTATCACCATTGTAACTGCATTCGATGTAAAAATTCATTGCGTACATATTTCCAAAAGTCCGGAAGACAAATGGGACACTGCCCGTATGGATGCGCTCAGAGATTATTTCAGGCAGATTTCCAAAAATGTTCAGGTGGAGTGCAGTTTTATAAAAGGAGATAACCCGGTTACCAACCTTGAAGCCTACTGTGAACTGAATAAAATTGATGTTATTGCTCTGACCAACCGGAAAAGGGGATTGTTGCAGCGTATGTTCAATCCCGGACTGGCCAAAAAGCTTATTCACTCGAGTACAATACCCCTGTTGCTTTTCAGAGCATAGGCTTCTGTTTTGTTAAGCTGTTATATTTTTTTCACCTTCAAACATGTTAATCAATTGCGTGTTGATTCAATGTGTTGCATTTAATGAATCATATAATGAAAATTCGCTTCGTTACAACTGTTCTGGCTCCATTTAAGTTGGCACATCAGAGTTTCAACAGAAAACTGTTTGAATACATGATGCCGCCTTTTTCTATGGCAAGTATCCAAAGATACGAGGGGCAGTCACCTGGCGATATCATAGATATTAAGTTTAATATACCTTTTGTGGGTTACTGGACTGTTATAATAAAAGAATCATGGCTTTCCCACCGTGAATATGGCTTTATTGACCGTGGCTTGCGGGTACCTTTCGGAATAAACTACTGGAAACATATACATCGTGTTGTTGCGCGCGATAACCAATCTTCCTTTATTATTGATGATATTGAATATGAAACAGCATGGAAGATTCTTGATTTAATTCTTTATCTGCCCATGTTTTTGATTTTTTATCCCCGTAAATTTCAGTACAGAAAGTACTTTAAAGCAACTCAAAAGCATTAAGAAATGAAAATCTGGGAATTGTGGCTTGAAGGATTTATTGTGGTTCTTGTATTCATGAGCCTCATATGGCTCTGGAGTGTGAAAATAAAAAATGCTGGTATTGTGGATCCGTTCTGGGGACTTGGCTTCGTTGTGGTTACAATGTGGTATGCCAATCGGGTAAGTTTTACTGAAGTCCATCAATGGATACTTTTGGGTATGGTTGCCGTTTGGGGAATACGGTTGTTTGTCTATCTGTTTATTCGTAACTATGGAAAGGAAGAAGATTACCGCTACCAGCAGTTTCGTCAAAATTATGGTGAAAAACGATACTGGTGGTTTAGCTTCTTCCAGGTATTCATGCTGCAGGGAGTTTTACTGGCTTTTATTTCCATAAGCATTTTGGGTGGGTTATATCCGTCTGAAACCGGACATCCTGTTTGGTTGATTCTTTCGATGTTATTCTGGATTATAGGTTTTGTTTTTGAAGCGGGTGGAGATTACCAGATGGCGCGCTTTAAGTCAAATCCCAATAATGCCGGTAAAGTAATGGATAAAGGTTTGTGGCGCTACACGCGTCATCCCAATTATTTTGGCGATACAATGGTATGGTGGGGTTATGCACTTTTGGCTGTTTATAATGGTTACTGGTGGACCATGGCAGGTTCTGTCGTTATGACCTGGCTTATTATAAGGATATCAGGTGTCGCCATGCTGGAGAAAAACCTGAAAAACCGCAGAGCAGGCTATGAGGATTATATTAAACGGACTCCTGCTTTTTTCCCATGGTTTCCCTTAAAAAGCAAAAAGTCCGTTTAAATCATAACTCTATTTGCAATTATTATCTTCCTTCTATGGTAATATTGCTGCTTATACTCATTGTAAAATTGAATGATTCTCCATCCATTGGATTTTGAGCAGTAACATCACCTGCAAGATCCTGAATCATTGTTGCTTCCGATATCCAGCCGGTTGACTTGTCAATTAAAAATGAGAAAGTCTGGTTTCCGCCCATGTCCATTGTCATATTCATGCCGGAAGCTTCAGCAGGCATATCACTGCTTTTTATTTCTGATAATCCTTGTATGTGATAAAGTCCGTCTTTTTCGCCCATAAATTGATATACAGTATTCACTTTTAACGGCATCACTGAAACCATCTCCATTGTTGTTTCCCATTGGTCACCAACAGCTACCGGGTCTTCCGGAAATATTTTCGCATACGATTCAACCTGTGATTTCATAGCTTGTTCACTGAATTGTTGCTGTAATTGGGCACTTAGCTGCATCATTTCCGGATCATTTATATCGCCCACTCCTTCCATCATATTGTTGAATAATGCATCAAGATTTTTTATTTCTGTCACCTTGCCGTCGTCTCTCATTGTCATTCTGAAAGGAACATTGATCAGTTTTGCCAGCATCATTGAGCCGGGATCGCTTTCATCTTCCGATGCACTATTCAGTGAATTAACTCCATAGGGAGTTTCCATATCCATCAACATGGATACGTATCTGACTTCCAGGTCGTAATACCTTCCATCTTTATTCAATACTTTATATCCCATTACCATTACCATAGTATTATTGATTTCCATGTCCATACCCATGATATGTTGCTGGATCTTTGATTCTGTAGTAACTTCCTGGAAGTATTCTTTGCCTGTTTCAAGATTGTATCGTAATTCTGTTTTTTGTGCTGTAGCAGCAGAAAAAATGATGAACGGTAGCAATAAGATAAAAATGTTTCTCATGATAATAGTAGTTTAAGCAGATTTAAGATGATCTTTGATTTATGTGTAAAATGTTTAATTTCGAATGCCAAAATTAAAGAATTATTTTATTCATATACTGTTTTACGATATTTATCATTTATGTCTGTTCGGCTCAAACATATTCTGATTGTTTTGCTTGCAGTTTCCATTTATTCCTGCAAAAGTCCGTATGAGGATTTGTCGCATCTGCGTGTTTTTCGTTACAATGAAGATGGAAATATTACATCACTCGATCCCGTTTATGCGCGTAACCAGGCAAATATATGGGCAACATCGCAAATATTCAACGGCCTTGTACAACTGGATACTTTGCTGAATGTTGAATCTGCAATAGCCCATGCATGGGAGATTTCGGATGATGGACTTTTGTATACTTTTTACCTGCGTAATGATGTGTTTTTTCATGATGACCTTGTTTTCCCGGATGGTACTGGCCGCAAAGTAGTAGCTGAAGATTTTGTATACAGTCTTAACCGGATTGTTGATCCTGCGCTGAACTCCCCGGGAACCTGGGTAATGAATGCCGTTGATCGTCTTTCCGATGGTAGTCTGGCCCTTTTTGCCCCATCTGATACTGTGTTTCAGATCAGACTCATTGAACCCTTTCCACCTATGCTGGGGTTATTGTGCATGCAATATTGCTCAGTGGTTCCTCGCGAAGCAGTGGAAGAATACAGACAGGAATTCCGCAGCAGACCTGTTGGTAGTGGTCCTTTTTATTTTCAATACTGGAAGGAAGGGGTAAAGCTTGTGCTGCGTAAAAATCACAATTACTTTGAATTTGATGGTGAAGAGCGTCTGCCATACCTCGATGCCATTTCAATAAGTTTTATCATCGATCGCCAGACTGCTTTCCTGGAATTTATTAAAGGTAACCTGGATATCTTAACGCGCATTGATGCCAGCTATAAGGATGAGCTTCTTACCCCTTCAGGTGAATTGCAGGATAAATACAAGAACCGGTTTTACAAACTTACCGGGTCTTTTCTGAATACCGAGTATCTGGGAATACTCATGGATGATGAAAACGGCCGTCAGATAACTGCGCTGAAACAGGCAAAAGTGCGACAAGCCATTAATTACGGCTTCGATCGTGAACGGATGCTGCAATACCTGCGCAACAATATTGGCACTCCTGCTCATGCTGGTTTCGTTCCGGTGGGAATGCCCGGATTTTATGAAAACTCAGGCGGGTACACTTACGATCCGGAAAAGGCACGCAGACTTCTTGCAGAAGCAGGATTTGAAGGGGGAGAAGGTTTGCCACCTGTAGAACTGGCTACCACATCGCAATATCTTGATATCAGCCAGTATATTCAGCACGAACTGGCACGAATTGGCATTAAAATGCAGATCAATGTAATGCCACCTGCCACCCTTAGAGAGCTTATGGCAAAGGGTGAAGCAGGATTCTTCAGGGGAAGCTGGATTGCCGATTATCCCGATGCTGAAAATTATCTGGCACTTTTCTACTCACCCAATCACGCTCCGCAAGGACCTAATTATACCCGTTTTTCCCATCCCGGCATCAGATGGACAGCATTATTATTGCAGAAGCTCCGGTGGTTCCACTGTATTATGATCAGTCAATCCGATTCCTTCCTCATCGTGTAAAAGGTATGCAAACCAATCCGTTGAATCATATGTTACTGAAAAGAGTTAAGATGGAGAATGGAAAACGGAAAATGGAAACTGAAGAGTAAACATTCGAAATTTTTATTCCAAACATATGACATTATGCATCTGACATCAAAATTGTAATTCTCACATTTATATGCCGTCTTATTTTTTTTTTGATCTGTTTCAAAATATCTTCCATGAAATTTTTATTCATATCGTTCAGACTTCTTTTATCATTTATCTTTTTAATAACCGTTGGTTACGGGCAGGGTATAATGGGTCGTATTACCAATGCTGATGGTGAAGCTATTTCTTACGCAGCTGTGTTTTTACCGGCTATTCATCAAGGTACAACAGCCAATGAAGCTGGATACTACCAAAAGGAACTCAAACCCGGAAATTATGAAATCAGATTTCAGTACCTGGGTTACAAAACACAGGTGCATACAGTAATAGTTGAGAATGATTTTGTTTCTCTGGATGTGGTCATGGAAAAACAGCAATATGCACTTCCTGAAGTGGTTGTTACTGCCAGTGGCGAAGATCCGGCTTATTATATTATGCGACGGGCCATAGGCATGAGCCAGTATTACCTGAACCAGGTTTCGGAGTATAGTTGCAAAGTATATCTGAAAGGCTCAGGTGTTCTTACAAAAATACCCGCTTTGTTACGCAGGCAGTTTGAAAGGGAAGGGGTGGAGCAGGATCGTTATTTTGTTACTGAAACTTTATCGGAGGTGAAATACCGTATGCCAAATCAGGTGCAGACACATGTTATTTCAACACGCAGCTCGGGCGACGACAACCAGACCAGCCCTATGGCATTTATTACCATAAGTCTTTACAGAGATATAAACGGGATCATTTCACCCCTTAGCCGCAATGCTTTCCGGGTGTATCGCTTTGAGCTGGAAGGTTCTTTTATGGAAAACGGCGGTCAGGTAAATAAAATACGGGTTATTCCCCGGCGTGCCGGGCATGATCTTTACAGCGGACATATTTTCATTAAGGACGGGACCTGGAACCTGCACAGTGTGGATCTCAGTATTGAACAATCCCTTTTTACGGCAAGCATAAGGCAGGTATATAATCCGGTAGCAGAAGGAGTATGGATGCCGGTTAGTCATGATTTTCATTTTAATGTGGGAATAATGGGTCTGGAACTGGAATATAAATATCTGGCTTCGGTAAGTGATTATGAAATTACGCTGAATCCCGATATTGATCATGATTTTTACGCTAAGGTAATGGAAAGCAGCTCTGATGCTTTTCTGTTACAACTACGTGATGCTGAACTGGATCACCAAAGGGATATTCCTGATATTGAACAGCGCGAACAAGCCCTGCATCAAACAAGTCGCCAGAAGCGCATCGCTGATTTGATGGCAACCGAAGATCTGAGTAATCGTGAGATGCGTCGCCTGAATCGTTTAATACGCCGCGAAGCCCGCGCCAATGAGCCGCGCCGGCCACTTGAAGTACGTAATTTGTCCATGGAAATGGATGATAGTGCCACGGTACGTTCCACGGATTATTGGGCACAAAACCGGCCTGTTCCCCTATCTCCGAAGGAGATGGAGAGTTTCAATGAGCTTCCGCAGGATACTTTGGAAAAAGAAGAAATACGGCGCAGTCCGCTGCGTAAGGTTTTGACGGGAGGGACCTACAGCCCTGCAGAAAACCGGACATTCAGGTATAACGGGTTGCTAAGTCTGTCCTCTTTCGGTTTCAATACGGTTGACGGATTTAAATACAGCAAAACATTTTCATTGACACATTCCGGTGCAACAGGAAAACAATTTACCGTGACCAATACATCAGGTTATGCTTTTGCCAGAAAACGGTTTCTTACCCGTTTTGAACTGAACTATGCCTACCATCCGTTCAAGAGAGCAACAATCAATATGGAGGCAGGGCGGCGATCGCAGGATTTTGACGGCAATCATGGAATACATCCTGTTATCAATGCCATTTCCAGCCTGTTTTTTCAGAATAATTTCATGAAGTTGTATGAAAAGGATTATCTGAAAATACATCATCAATTTGATATTGTAAACGGACTGGTGTTAAGAACTGCCGCAGAATATGCCAAACGCAGACCCCTTGAAAATTATTCAGATTTCTCCATTACAGGATGGATGGGAGGAGAATATTCAGCCAATATTCCGGAAATACCAGGACTGGAAAGCCTGATTATGCCGCAGCACAATGCTTTTATTATTGATGCAGAACTCATCTATACCCACAGACATTATTTTATGCGTATGGGCGGACGTAAAGTAATGCTATCTTCACGTTGGCCAACCCTGTCTTTAGCTTACAGGGAAGGGTTTGAAGGTATTCTCAACAGCAATACCCGGTTCAGACAACTGGAAGCATCTATTAACCAATCTTTCAGTTTCAGGCTGATAGGAGAATTTAATTACCGTATTATAGGCGGAAAGTTCATTAATTCCGATAAGCTGTTTACACCCGATTTCAAACATTTCAGCAGTAATTCAACCTGGTTTCTTTCGGGCACGGAAAGAAACCGTTTCAGAACGCTTAATCATTACGAATACAGTACCGGAACCGAATATTTATCGGCGTACCTGCACTATGAACATGGCAGAATTATTCTTAAACGATTACCATTCCTGGCCCGAACCCTGAGTCGTGAAAAACTTTTTGTTAATGCGGTAAGCATTCCGGAAGATGATTTCTATTTTGAGTTGGGTTACGGTATGAACCAGATATTTCTCCTTATCAATGCGGAGATTGTAACCGGCTTTAAAGGTGGTAAGCATCATTATACCGGGTTCAGAATCTCATTACCCCTGGGCGGAGCAGCCGGGGTAAGGCTTTAATGACGGAGAAGGGAGACCTGAGATCTGAGACCGAAAAACATCGAACTAACTACACCAAACACAAAACATCAAATACTGATCGGAGACCTTTGTTTTTAAACATATAAGGCATATAAGAGGACGGGAACTTATATGTCTTATGTTTTTTAAAAACACAATAGAATAAAACATAACATTTTTCATTGCAGAAAAAATTCTTTATTGTTATTTCTTCAGTGTCTTCCAAAAAAATCATAGAGTTATATCATAAAGGTGAAGAATCCTCCCGTAATTGTGTG
>CAYXIT010000037.1:0-20245 GCA_964465275.1 uncultured Bacteroidales bacterium
CTTTTTTTGATATTGATTCTTTCCGGCTGCACTGTAATGACTCCGCTGAAAAGAAGCAAACTGATTTCAGTTTTTCATCTTATTGAAACCCAAAAGTACAATGATGCCAAAGATTTGGTTGAAGAAATGGTTGAGGATGAAGAATCATCGCAATGGTCGCGGACATGGTACGCCAGGGGCCTGCTAAGCCAGACTGCCTACCGCGATGGAATAGAAAAGAACGATAAAAAGAAGTATGAGCTTTACCCTGATCAGCTGTATGTGGCTATTGAATCCTATGAAAAAGCACTGGAGCTAGACCCCGGAAAACTTGAAAGGCAGCTGGCTCCAAATTATGTTCTTTTGGCCAATGATTTTCAGAAATTGGGTGAGAAGAATTTTCAGGACAAGAAGTTTGACGATGCAGTGAAAGCCTTTGAACAGGCACTCGAAATAACCCGCAGCCCTATTCTTTCCATGCATGTTGATACCAGCCTGGTTTTTAATGCTGCAATTTCAGCTTATGAAGCTCAAAACTGGGACAAAGCCATCAAACACCTGAACACTCTGCACGATTACAATTATTCAGCCAATGCAGCTCATTTGTTGTTTGAAGCCAATCTTGCAGATGGGGATACTATTTCTGCCCAAAACGTATTAACAGAAGGTATTGAAAAGTATGATGATAACCACGACCTGATCTTGTTACTTTCCGATTTATTGTTTCAGTTAAGTGAGGTTGAACAGGCTGTTGATCTGCTTGACAGTGCAATGGTAAAATATCCCGGAGAACATATATTTCCGTACACACAGGGGTTGATTTATCAGAAAGCCGGGCAGTATAACGATGCAATTGAGGCGTACAAAAAAGCCAATGAAGTGGCACCTGACGATTTGATGATATACGTAAATATTGCTACCTGTTATTACAACATCGGAGTGGATATTGAAGAAAGTGCAAGAACCCTTACCCTTAACAGACTTGTGCAGCAGGAGAAATCAAGATCTGCCGAAGCCTTTGAAAATGCAGTAATATGGCTCGATAAAGCGTATGATCAGGAACCCGAAGACGAGGTAGTTATACAGAAACTGTTTCAGTTATACAAATCCCTGCGTATTAATGATAAGATGGAAATAATAGAAGAGCAGATCAATTAAAGCTCTAAATTCTGAAAGATGCTGTTAACCCCAGAAACTGATTAAACTGAGTTTTGGGAACTTTCCGGGGTTCACCATCCGGTAGAAGAACAGGTTCACCACTATCATCCAGCAAAGGGAACAGCACATCATCATCATAAATCAGGTGAAGGTTAAATTTTATGCTGAAATACCAGTTGATCTGCATCTCCACATTCATCTCCCAATCCACATCTATATTTTTAGGCTCATCAAGATAACTGGAAAACAACCTGATTGAATTTTTCACCTCAAATCCATCCCATATGGTAGTTGTGTTTCTTATTACCATCTGGCCCCCCATTTCCTGGCGTGCACGCTTGTCAGCTTCAACACCATGGGCCGTCTGATTGATATTTGTTGTGTCAAGCACAAAGGTATTTTTGTATGAAAGGGGAGAAAAATTGATACTTGTTTTTTTAAAGGGTTTATATTCCAAACCCACACCAATGGTAAAAGTTCCGGGATTCAAAAACCTGGAAATAACAACTGAGTCATTTGGATAATTATAACCTTTGGCAACCTGTGTTTTGCCGTAAAAGATGGAGCTGAAATCAATTTTTTCCCTGATAACTTTATTGTACTGCGAGTTGAGCTCAATCATATCAGCATTGGTTCGGAAGCCGTGTTCTTTTGTCCTTACAAATCCGTATCTCAGCCTTCCGTTGTTGCTCCATTTTTCTTTGGTAGCCGTTTTGGTATAATCAGCTGAAGCTCTGATGTCGAGCATACTGGAAAAAGAACTCTCACCGCCACGCGACCAGTTTGAAAGATAATTCTGGTTCAGTGTAAATGAGCTCACAAAGCCATAATTCCAATATACCGGAATTTCTTCAATGGGTTCGAGCTTTGCCAGGGTTATTACAGGCTGAAGTGTTTGTATGGGAATATCATCGGCCGGTTTTTTCTCAAGGCGTTCAACATTTACATCCTCTTCAAGTACAAGAGTTATATCATGTTTGGTCGGGTTGCCGATCCAAACGGTAATAGAGTCATTTTCCTGGTTTTTTACCCAGTACCTGTACAGATCATCATATTGGGTATTGAGCCAGAACGGGGTTTTGCGGCCATCAATATCATTGAAAAAGACCAGGATGGAGTCGCGCTCATAGGTATAAGAAAGAAGAGTATTTACCGCTTGCTTCAATGAATCGGTCATTTCCAGACCGGGAACAATATAAAATGGCGAATCGGTGTCGGCAACAAATACCCTTCGGGATTCTGTAAAAACAATCCGGGTTGAATCTTTCGTGAACTTTGATGACATTCTGCTTCCGGGGGGCAGTAATGGCGGTGAAATGGTTTCTTCTGCCACCTTGTACATCTGAATATTCTTTGATTCAAGAAACAGCGTGTCTATGTAAATATCCGTTATGGTATCTTTTACCTGCAGCAAAGAATCTATGATAAACCGGGCATCGGGCACCCTGTCGCCAAAAGGCATGGCAAAGGTATCCAAAGCTTTCTTCATTATGGTTTTTTCAACAATCAACGGATTTTGCTCCAGGGGTATGGTATCTACAATAAAAATACTGTCGTTAAGCCATCGCAGGGGAATGGTATCGTTTTTTACAATAAAAGAAGGGCGGATCATTACCGAATCAAATGGAAACCGCGTGAGCCTGTTTCTTACACTGTCAAAGGGCTCAAATGTTTGATCCATAAGGCGGTTGAGTGCATACTTCAGGGTTTCATTATCCAACCTCCATAAGTTCTCCCTTTTAATCAGTTCATGGATGTAAGAATTTGCATCTTCCGGAGTAAAGTATATGATGTTTTCCTGAATGGTATCATTTACATCCGGAGTAGCTTCAGCGGAGTTTTGCGCAAATAATCCATTAAAGATCAGTCCCGTAAGGGCAAAAAATATAAATGTAAATCGAAGCATGGCTGTTGATTGAGTTAAATTCTTATTCCCCGGCAAAATTATAAAGTTTTATTATAACGGATGTGCCGGAGAGATATTACTCCGCATGCATAGCAGAATTCGAAGACGTGGGGTTGCAAACAGGGTTGTGTTTAAAACTCAGATGTTTCGATCCCTTTATCATCAAGCTGACCGGCGTGGATATAGTATGACTGTTCCTCTTGTACAGAACTTCCGATAATACCCCCCAGGGCTGCTCCACCCAAAACAAACAGCAGGATGGAACCGCCGGCATTGTCTTTTAGTTCATAATCAGGGTCGGTCTGCACATCCATAACAGCCATCAATGAAATTGCAGCAGCACTGCCGGCACCGATGAGTGCCCCCTGCCCGGCTTTGGTCCCTTCTTTTACACGAATAAAGCTGATCTCATCAAGGTGCAAACCAAGGGTTTCCCCCTTGCTGTAATAATGAATACTATCACCGGTTATACGGAGGTTCTGCACGGGCAGTCGCTGGAAATTCTGAAAACCAAGGATGGCTTCTTCATAAAATTTTTCAGGAGGCAGATTATACTCACTTTGACCGTAAACAAGTATAAAACTTAAGCTGAATACCAGGATGGAAATACTCTTTTTTATCATAGCAGAATATATTTTAAAGGCATATTCCCCGGTTAGATAGAATCAGGGAATATGAAAGGGTTTTTTCAATGGGTTATTTTAAAAATGATGGTTTGAAATAATTATCGGATATGTTTTACAAGTTCATTGGAAAGTAATACTACCAGTTCTTCAAATTTGTCCATCTGGGCCTGGTATTCATAAAGTTCCCGTCCGCTTATGGAGCTGGGTTTTGTCCAGCCGTATGCATCCATCATTACGTTGCCGTTTGCATCATACAGATAAAGATACGATTCAAGCCTTATGTTACCCGTGCTGCCGAACATACCCACACCTATCACTGCCAGTCTGTTGAAACTAACCAAAACATTGTTAACATTCATTTCCCTGGCAAACCGGGCTATGCGGCTTTTTAACTGCGGGTCACTTTCAAATATTGAACTAACATTTGTACCTTTTCCATAATCCCAAAGGTTCATCCCTTCACCATCAAACCATACTACCGGGAAATTTTTGTTGTCAATCAGTATTCCTTCTTTTGCCTTGTAGGGTTCCGCAGCTTCATCGGTAAAATGATCTCCGGTTTTTATGTAGGTTGTTACTCTATCGTTCAGGTTTCTCAGCAGTATCTTTTTATATACATCTGTCATTCCCTTCTGTTCTTCCAGGATCTGGTCGGATATTTTGTTTGTTCGACCGTTGAATGCTGCTGCATCAATCAGCGGAATAACGGGCTGTACAACCGGACCGTAAACTACGGAAACCAGGTTGAGTGTATCAATGGGTATTGCTCCCGAATACTTGCTGTTTACCTGTACCTTGGTAGTGATGCATGAGCTCAGCATCAGTGCAGCGATCAGAATTACTGTGATTTTTTTTGTCATGTTAATAATAGTTTAGGTTGGTATCATGTGTTAGTGTTAATACTATGTAAATTTATAGCATGTGTTTTGAAAATAAAAGAGCTTTGGCCCGCTTGTTTGGTTGATAATACCATGAAAAATGAATTTGGATTCCCTTACCTCAGATTACGTATGGCTCTCAGCACGTGATCTTTTATGCGTTCATACACATCATCTTTGTTTCCTTGTCCATCCACATCCACCAGTATTTTATTCTTTCTGTAATAGTTCACAATGGAATCATTACGTTGTGAATGTTCTTCCAGCCGTGCCACAATGGTGGCAGCACTTTTATCGTAAGGCATGCTGTCGGACGTTTTGCTGCGGGCATCGAGCCGTTTTACCAGTTCAAGCTGAGGCACCTGGATATTGATCACACAATTTATTGCGCAGTTTTTCTTTTTCATAATCCCGTCAAGGATATACGCCTGCACCAGGGTGCGGGGGTAGCCCTTGAAAACATATCCCCGGTTGTTACCATCGGTCTCCTTAAGTTTTTTCTCGATAAGCCTGATTACGATCTCATCGGGAACGAGAAGACCTTTTTCCAGGTAAGGACTGATCTGTTGTGCAAGGTTGGAACCTGTAATGGCTTCTTCCTTAAGTAATTCACTGGTTGATATATAGGTAAGATTGAATTCCTCTGCCAGTTTTTTGGCCTGTGTGGTTTTTCCTGAACCCGGGAAACCATAAACCATGATGTTTACAGGCTTGCTGTTTATTTCTTCTATAATTACTTTGTTGATACGATCAAATACTTCCCGGGTAGTGCCCATACCATTTACTCTGGCCAGTTTGTCGGTATCTTTATAGAATTCAAGCAAGGGAAGGGTTTTCTGATGGTATTCCTGAAGACGGCGCCTGATAACGGTTTCATTGTCATCACTACGCTCCTGCTCTTTTGCTCTTTGAAGAAGCCTTTTCGTACACTCTTCATCAGAAATTTCAAGGATGATAATTTTGGTTAAGGAAGTTTGAAGCCCTGTGAATAATCCGTCAAGAATATAAGCCTGCACATAAGTACGGGGGAAACCATCGAACAGGAATCCATCACTGTTGGTGTCGGACTGAATGGCATTACCGATGATCTGAACAATGATCTCGTCGTCAACCAGTCCACCCGATTCAATGATCTTTTTTGCCTGCTGGCCAAGGGGAGTGCCGGCTTTGAGCTCATTTCGAAGTACCTCTCCGGTAGAAATATAGGTAAGGTTGTAGCGCGACATGATCAACTCCGACTGCGTTCCTTTACCGGCTCCGGGAGGACCGAAAAGTATGAGGTTTAGCATAATGTATGTTTTGACTTTAAGGGTTTTGTGTTAATCCTTTTGTTTTGATAATTGGGTACCTGCAAAAATAAAATTATTATTGAGATAATAGAGAAAGAAATTCGGTTTGATTCGGAAAAGCCATTTCCGGATCAGAAAAATGCTCTCAATTGCATAGTACCGGTGTGTATTGCCTGAACATCGGGAGGTTTTCTGCCATTATAATTCAGGTTAAGCTGCAAATATGAACTCAGGTTATGCTGCCAGTTTATGCTCCAGATGTGGTTGGTGCCCGACCTCAGTGCCTGTAACATCTCAAAGGCCACCGGCGTATTCAGGTCAAAAGGATAGTCAATTTGAGAAAGCTGATAGCGCGCCTGAAGGTTTCCTCTTGAAGGGAAACTAACCCGTGTTTCCAATACACCTTTATGTATCAGGGCTGTTTCACCGGTATTTCCCTGTCTGTTTTCCTGTCTGTTGAAACCATAAAGCAGGTTAACCCTGAGATTCTGTCTGAGCTGTATAACAAGCGATGGTTCCAGATCAAGAAACCGTATGCTGTAATTGCGCCTGTCAAAAAATTCAGATTCATTGGTCCTTTTCCCGTAAAGGGTATTAAAATGAACCGACAACTGCTGTGTAATATTGAAACGGGCACGCCAGGACTGTGAGCTCAATACTCTGCTTTCAAACCCGTTGCTAAGAATGCTTTTGCTGCTGTTTTCCTGTATAGTCCATTCAAGGCTCCATAACCGGCTTGTACGGTTAAAAAACAGTGAGTTGCGCAGCGAAGCATTGAGAGTGATCAGCAATGTGTCTGCTACGCCGGTAAAAAAGGGATTGAAATTTTCGGTAAATAATCCTCCCTGGTTTTTTTTATCGATCCGGTAATTGAGCCGGTTGGAAAAACGGGCAAGAAATTCTTTCCAGTCATCGCTTCCGCGCCATAATTGGGCCGGCTCAAGGTTGATACTCTGGCTGATAGTTGTGCTGTAGGTTCTTATAAAATCATCGGTAGGTACAAATATCCTGATGAAATTGGCCTCATCAGGATACGGAGACAATTCAAATTCATCCAGCTCCATGATATCATTCTCATTGTAATCTACCCAAACATAAACACCTTGTCCGGCAGGTACTTCCACGTACATATATTCTCTTTTCCGTTCCATGCTGCTGGATGCTTCATAAAAGATATTGGAAGTCAGCGCACCCTCAAACTGCCTGATAAAATGATCAAACCTGGCATTAAGTGTACGGTCATTTTGTTCACCGGGGAAGCGTTGCTGCTGCACTTCGAGTTCGCGGTAAATGAGTTGCAACCCATAGCGGTGGTTGGAATTGCGGCGGGCATTATATCTCAGGCCATAGTCGTGCGCAATGCTTGCCGGCTCAAATGTAGTTTCAGCAGGTAAATGGTCGTAACGTTGTTTGTAAAATGCTTTAAATGTATTTATGCTGGTATCCGGACTGCTTATGAAAACTTCTCTTTCTTCAAAAAAGAAGCTGGCCGGTGAAAGCGTATCTTCTCCTGACAGTTTGGTTTTGTTGTTTTCCATCATGTGGCTGATCCCTGCCAGCATGAAACCCAGGTCGCGGGTATATGCAGTCCGGTGGCGGTAAAAATCTGTTTCGCGCATACCACCTGCATTGAGCAGGCTTCCATAATACTCAAAAAGATTTTTTCCTGCACGAATACGTGAGTCCATGCGGTTCATAAACCCCGTATAATCATTGCCGGCAAGAAAAGCATTAAATCGGTACCTGATCATGCCGGTTTTATCGTTACGGGCAGTAAATGAAAAGCCGGGCAAATGCTCCTGTTGTGCCGGTGGCATTTGATTTAAACTCCAGTCGCGTTCGAATTCCACTTCACGGTATCTTTCGGGAGCACGGAAAGTCTTTCCGGTAAGTTCGTATGAAACTGCTGTGATGTATTCCCAGGGCAGTTCTTTATTTTTTCCGGATTTGCGCACATCATTTATTGCAAGTTTCAGCCCGTGGCCGTAGTTGTTATTTTTGTGCAGATCGGAAAACAGGTTGATATCGCGGTTTGAAAAAGCATACTCTATATCAGCTGTTGTCCGTGGGGCGATCTTTATATTTCCGCCAAGGGTAAGCATCTGGTGTTTTTTGGGTGTTACCAGCTGAATGATGGGTTCGTGTGTACCTTGCGGGTTGCCGTTAACCGGCATTATCCATTCGTAAACCCTGCCGTTGGCCGAGGTGCTGATTTGCCTGTAATTTCCGTTGCCCTGACCAACAAACGAAAATCCAACCTGGTATACTGCTCTTTCAGGATCGGTAGAATAAACAAATACTGTATCAAAACCCAGACTGTCGGTCAGTTGGTACATTACACGGTCATTTTTAAATCCGGTACTGTCGATGTTCCAGTCGAAAGCCCGTTGAATGCTGTCACCCACATTGGCCATCAGTTGCCTCCGTTCATCTGAAATATCCTGGAAGAGGGGTTGATTGGGATGATCCTGTTCACTGTAAAAGTTAAAGCGAAACCGGGCATTGTCATAAATGATCTCATTATTTGTATAGAGCATTGACCGGGCATAGTTTCGCTCAGCATATTCAAATTCCACAATTATCCGGCTGTCGCGGGTTATCATTCGCGATGGCATAAAGGTGATCTCTGCAAGATTGTAATCAATAGTATAGTCGTTTTCCAAACCCCTGGTAAGAGGCACTCCGTCAACAAATACCCTTTCCGTACCGGCCAAAACAATGATAAATGATTCATTATCGCTTCCGGTTAACCTGTAGGGTCCCTGGTTACCTTCCATACCCTGTATCTGGTTGCGGGCATATTTTCCGCGCGAGATGGCCCCTGCTGCCGATGTTTTTAACCTGCCACCGCCGGGCAGTAGTGAGTCTTCTGCTGCACTCTCCCAGCTGATTTTTGCACCCCTGGCTTTGCGGCTGATATTCATAAAATATCCTGCAGGTCTTTCAATCTCGAAATCACCGGCGGTAAGGGTTGCTCCATGTCCTGAAAGCTGAATGAACACCCTGTCGAAATCCTGTATCTGCTGTGTGGTGCCTTCCGGCTGGAAAGGGATATTCTGGTCAGAAACAACAGCCAGTATTTCAATATCTTCGGTAAGCATACCGCTAAGCTGCAGGTTCATGGCCGAATTGAGGGTGGCATCCTGCCGGTTTCCAAGTGTAAGTCCACGGGTAATGCTTCCTGAACTTTGCAGCCCTTCGAAGCGCAGCAGTCCCTGTTCGGGCAAACCCGACCCCACGGCGATCCTGACAGGGTCTTCCCCGGGGCCCGGCAATCTTATGAGCGTGGTGTCGCGAACAAATAAGGGTTGCGAAAAATTTACCGGCCATACCCTGTATTTTACTCTCAGTGAGTCATCCGTCCAGAATTCAGGAATCCTCAGTTGTAAGCGGGCACGTATATAATCTATCTCGTAAAAAGCCGTATTGAGCGGTTGTTCATCGGGGCCGTAAATCCGGAAACTATCTTCGATAATGCTCAAACTGTCAAGCTGATGTATCCTTTGGGATGCTGGTATCATATATTCCCGTTGCAAAAGGGAAGGACCTTGCGCAAAAGCTTGCAAAATCATAAGCAACGATATGATAAACAGAGATATTTTCAAAAGGTACCGGTAATTAATTGAAGTGCTAATTTAATGGATAAAATGCTTCAGGTGATTATAAACCAGAAAAGGCTTCGTATTTCACGAAGCCTTTTCTGAAGTATTTGCCATTAATACCGATATCATTAAAACAATCCGGAGATGTTACCGTCATTGTCAATATCAATTTTTTCAGCAGAGGGCAGTGAGGGCAACCCGGGCATACGCATGATTGTACCTGCAATGGGAACCAGGAATCCCGCCCCCGCGGCTACTTCAAATTCGCGGATTTTCACCGTAAATCCTTTGGGACGACCCAGTTTATGGGGGTCATCGGAAAGAGATTTCTGGGTTTTGGCTACACATACGGGCAATTTGTCCAGACCGATTTTCTCAAACATGGTAATTTGCTGTTTGGCTTTAATAGTATATTCTACATGATCGGCACCATAAAGTTTGGTAGCGATGGTATGTAGTTTTTTCTCAATATCCCAATTGAAATCATACAGAGGTGTAAAACAGGTATGACAGCTTTCGGCAGCTTCTTTTACCATTTCTGCCAGTTCGATGGTGCCATCGCCACCTTTTTCCCAACCTTCGCATAGAGCAACTTTTACACCCAGATCCTCACATTTTTCTTTAATAATTTTAATTTCATCCTCTGAGTCGGTGGCAAATTTGTTGATAGCCACAACCGGCTCCAGGTTAAAATGACGAATATTTTCAATGTGTTTCTCCAGGTTTGGAAGTCCTTTTTCAAGTGCGTTTGTATTGGGTTCACTAAGGGTTGAAAGCTTTGCTCCGCCATGATACTTCAATGCACGTATGGTAGCAACAACAACGGAAGCATTGGGTGAGAGACCACCATACTGGCATTTGATATCAAGGAATTTTTCTGCACCCAGTTCTGATGCAAAACCGGCCTCAGTTACTACATAATCAGAAAGTGAAAGCCCCATTTTGGTTGCTAACAAAGTATTGGTGCCCTGTGCGATATTGGCAAACGGACCGCCATGGATAATGGCCGGGTTGCCCTCAATGGTTTGCACCAGGTTGGGCATAATGGCATACTTCATAAGTGCTGCCATGGCACCCTGGGCATTAAAATCACGGGCGTAAACGGGTTCATCATCGAAGGTATATCCTACAAGAATATTTCCGAATTTTTCTTTCAGATCCTCAATATCTTTTGCAAGACAAAGAGCCGCCATAACTTCTGATGCCGCGGTAATATCAAATCCTGTTTCCCTGGGAATACCCTGCTTGGGTCCACCCATTCCGATAATGATATCGCGCAGCGATCTTTCGTTCATATCCATTACCCGCTTCCAGATGATCTTTCTGGGATCCAGGTTCAGTTTGTTGTTTCTGCTTTGCAGGTGGTTGTCTACCAGGGCCGCAAGAAGGTTGTGTGCTTTTTCCACAGCGGCCAGGTCGCCGGTAAAATGCAGGTTAATGTCTTCCATAGGAAGCACCTGCGACCGGCCACCTCCGGCAGCTCCCCCCTTGATACCGAAAACCGGACCGAGCGAAGGTTCGCGGATCACAACAGTAGTTTTTACACCGATTTTATTTAAACCTTCTGTAAGACCAATGCTTGTGGTGGTTTTTCCCTCACCGGCAGGGGTGGGGGTGATAGCAGTTACCAGCACCAGCTTTTTGTTTTTTAACTTTTGTTCATCAATGAGCCTGAGCGGCAACTTTGCTATGTGTCTGCCATACATATGCAGGTCTTTCTCCTCAATGCCGAGCTTCGCTGCAATTTCTGTTATGGGTTGCATCTTTGCTTCCTTTGCAATTTCAAGGTCTGTCTTCATAATGGTTCTGGATTTTTAATTTAGGTTTATTTACATGACAAATTCTTATATCTACATATAAATCATAACAACGCTTAAATGTTTGACTGCATGTATCATTTTTACTCAATTATTTGCAAAAAGGGCTTGGTTATTATTGACATTTAAAAGTAAAAAGAAAGTATTAAATAGCCGCAAAATATCTGTTAAATGAAGAAGCAATAAATATTATTCGTGAGGATTATAAAAAAAATCATTAATAATCAGCTTTTCTATAGTATCCGTTTTCGGGGAAATGCCTCTGAAAAGCCATAGATTGAAGAAAAGGCGAAGTCCGTTGGGCTCAGGTGTATGATCTCCGTTGTAGTGCCACTGTGCTATGTAGTTGTTGTTCGGAGGAGCCAGGTAATGCCCGTGCCAGCTTCTGAAAAAGATCTCCCCGGGTTTCCATATGATTTGATGGGTAGTATGTGACCCATTTGTAAACAAAGGAAATCTGAACTGATTGCCGGGTGTTTGAGCCGGTTGAATAACATAATTGCCTAAGTGGTAGTTTTGATCATCACCCCATCTGCTGAACTCAATATCTATTTCGTTTTGCTCATCGCGGTAAAGAAATATACCTGCAACCACATGAGGGTCATATTGACCGGGGGCTGCATCAATAAAGAAGGTGTAAGTACCGTAATTAAAAGTTTCCTGCGAAATTACTTCTGTGGCATACCATCTCCCGTTGTCTTTTTTGGAAAGTGTAAGGTGCAAATTACCATTTTTATCCACCCAAACATCTGTAGTATCATTTGACCAGAGATTGGATCCCGGATTTCCGAAGCCGGCCTTTACATCCCAGTTATATCCTGCAAATTTGAGTGAACGGTGCTCTTTGGATACAAAAAAAGATGGGTCCGGCGACCAATCCCAGCAGTCGGTCCATTGACTGATGCGTTGTTTTAAAAAAATGCCTGCAGCATGATGATACTCGCCGGGTTCACCGGCAATAAAATGAATGCTTGCAAACTCTCTTCTGCTTCCTGCGGCCAGCCTGATTTCTTTCTCAACCTCATGAATATTTCCTGTAAAGGCGTTTTTCAAAAGCAGTTTTATGGTTCCCCGGTATTCATTTTGAGAAGGATTATGCATGAGAAAATCGAATCGCAGTTCTTCACCTTTTTGAAGTGAGGGATTTGCTGTATTTGCACGTTGATAGTAAACCTGGATGTCAAATATATAAGGCATTTTTCGGGTAAAAGTAAATTCGGTCCTATGGGGTTTTATATCAATATTTTCCCATATTCCCCATAACTCATCCACCAGGCCAAAGGCATCAGTTTTACTTCTGTGGATTCCGGTAACTGTATAGCCTGATGCAACGGGCACATCAAAAAAACCGGCCATATTGTCAAGGGTAGCTGATTGTTGCCGGTATCGCTTTCTTTCCAGCTTAACAATGCCTGATGAACCGGGATAGTTCTGACTTCCTTCGGGTATGTTTTGCAGGTGTATTAGCACACGTTCGGCCTGTTCATAATAAATTTCTGAATCGTGTATAGTGGAATCGGAAAGTATTTCGGTTTTGATGCCTGTGCTGCATATTGCCTGATAAGGTTGAAAAAAAGTAATAGTGAAAGTGAAAAGACTTAAAATCAAACGCTGCATATTAGTCCGTTAATTGTATCCCCAATTTTTTGAACAGGAAAGGTAATAAATTATTTGAAATCATGGGTTGGAAATTGGTTGTGAGGGTATGGCTTTGGGTCATGCTTTACTAAATCAAAAAACCCCGCCAACAGAGCGGGGTTTTTTGATTGAATCATTTACCTGTCCATTACTTAACTACCTGTAATTTCAAAGTTTTCAGGCCTTCGGGGGTAAGGATCCTTACCATGTAAATTCCATTATTGAAATCATTCAGATTAATGATATGATTTTGGGTTTCAGGAGTGTGGCGGTAAACCTGTTGTCCGGCCACATTGTAAACGGCCACTTCCATAATATTGTTGCCGGATGAGATCTGTACCTGGCTGCTTGCCGGATTGGGGAAGATATGGATGATATTTTCTTCAACTTCTGCAATCGTGGTAGGTTCATCATCGTTGTACCAGTAGGTATAAATGTTTTCGCCATCCACAATGGTAACTTCCCTGTCAGGTCCGCCACCGGGGAACTCAGCTGTATCGTCGCTCCATGAACCATTTATCCTGAACTTGAAGAAGTAGGTTTCGCCCACTTCGAGATCGGGGATGGTAATTGTGTAGGTAAGGAATTCATCATCCAGCGGAGTAAGAACCAGTTCTTCAGCTCCCCATTCATTGAATGTTCCGGCCACATCCACAAAATCTTCAGCAGGGTCAAACTTGCCCTGTTCTTCCCATACAATCATTCGTACGTTGAGGGTGAGATCGGCAAGTTGAGGCTCCTGCGGTATTACAACCTGCACAAATACATCATCAAATAACAAACGGTCCATATCCGTTACATCGTGGTGTCGGAAAGCCAGGTAAACATCCTGCCCTGCATATTCTGACAGATCCAGTTCTCTGAGGTACAATACATTTTGTTCGAATTCAGTAGTAAGGGTTTCTGTCCATAAAGTAGTAAATGACTCCGGCTGATCATCTGTGGTAGAGATCAAAACACTATAATTCTCGATTTTATAGGCAGGAGTTTGAGCACCTGTGCCGATTTTGAAGGATAATTCAATGATCTCATCTCCGCTGATTTCGCTCATGTATATTTGCGGAGTGAACAGCCAGTTATCGGGTGATAGTGGCTGATAGTTACCATCATTATCCTGATATGCTGATTGAGAACGCATCTGACCATTGGGGTCGCCAGATGGTCCGGGTGACCAGTACCAGTTGAATTCATCACCATCCGCATCAATACTTAACCAGCCTTCGGGAAGCCAGGTATCGGGAGTTTCTTCACCTTCTCCGTCAAAAGTTTCTAAAAATGGCAATGGCTGTCCCGCAGGTCCTGCATCACCAATACGTTGAACTACAAAACCATTTCCTGCAGCAAAACCCATCAGCCAAAGGTTGCCGAATGAGTCAATTACCACATCATTTGAAACACTGGCATTACCATTGGAAACGGAACCCATATCTACACTATGTAATACGGCATCCGCAAAAACTCCTGCGACAAGATTTTCCATGGCTTCAAGTGTATTTGCCCCATCGCTGATATCCAGAACATAGTACATGTTTTCGGCTGGATTATCTCTTACATGCATAAACGATAAATATCTGCCTCCGTCATAATGGAATACCTGCAAATACATAGGCCATCCAGGGAAGAAGCTTTGCTCAATTTCCAAAGCTACAACTGGTTCATCATTAATTGTTTCCAACACAATTACTCCGAATGGTCCGCTCAGAATAACATAATCATCATCACCATGGGCGATGGTTGCCCTGGTGAAATTTGTGCTTTCCATTTCTTCAAAACTTACTACTTCAGGATCAGCACTTATAAGTGATCCGTTTTCCATTTCCCAGGTATAGTATGCATTGCCTCCATGTGCACTTACAACAATGGATGCATAGTCTTCAGGATGTCCGATAACTGTAAAGGCATCTCCTAGTCTTTCGGGTGCTTCAGGTATTTCAATGAGAACAGATGGCTGGGCATTTAAATCATCCCAGTGGTATATTCTGAATAATCCCCCGGCAAATGTCATATTTGAAACAAAAACATGATTCTCAACAACCGTAAGATCGGAAAGGGTAAATACACCTCCTGTAACACCTGTCAGATCAAGCTCCTGTGGCGCAGCTTCAGGATTGTTTACATCCCAGTAATACACATGATCGCCGTTCTGGCGTGAAGCAACAAAAACATACCGTCCGTTAAAACCTGCACCACGGGTAGCTCCTGCATTGTCAATAATAGCAGGAAGGTTGCCGGCTGCAGTGGTTTTTTCCATTACGGTTACTATATCATCGAAAATACTTTCTTTGTTTGTGGCATGAACACCGCTGCTTATGAGAAATAAACCCATTAGCATCAGTATACCTGTAATTGTAAATTTTTTCATGGTTTTAAAGTTTAGTTTATAATGAATTAAAAAAGTAAAAACGATTGTAATCTGATCGGTTTATTGATCGGGTTTTGAAAGTACAATTCTACCAATAATTTTCGTGATTTCAAAGCTTTATTTAAAATTTTTAATATGTAAATGGTAATATGTTCAAATGCCTGTTATTATTCAATAAGAGGATGACATTTCAGATCATTATCCTGATAAAAGTTTGCTTAATTTTAAAAATGCAGTAGGTCTATACAAGTTAATTCATTAAATGAATAAACAGTTTTGACTCCTAAGCTTTCGAAAACCTTCCTGTAATATTACAACAAAACTTCAATCAGTTCTTTCCAGATTGAGTATGTTTCCTGGTTCAGGTGCAACCCATCTTGAGTAAACTCTCTGCCCGGGAAGTGTTTTTCCAGATCAAAGCCTTCTGTAATGGAATCGCCGAGGAATAGTGCTTTCATTGGGGTTATTGAGTTATTAGGTTATTAAGTTATTGGTGGCTTCGACAAGCTCAGCCACCAGGACTTCCGACTTCGGACTTCTGGCTCTGGTCTCCGGTCTTCCTACCCCATCACAACCTCCACCACCAACTCATCCCCCTCGAACTTCTCCACATCGATCCAATCGCCGATAAATTCTTTTCCATTGATGGTTTGTTTTTTTACGCCACGGTTTACACCTGCGGAGTTGTCGATGGTTATGTTCAGGGTTTTGCCACGGTATTTTCTTGTAATCTCCAGTTTATCCCACTCTTTGGGAATGTTGGGGTCAACTTTGATTCCCAGCAGTGAAGTGCGCAATCCCAGTATCCAGTCCAATCCGATGCGGTACATCCACACCGATGAGCCGGTGAGCCATGAGTGTGATGCCTGCCCTTCGGTTTCGTGCTCGCGGCTGGTTACGTATTCGGAATAGACGTAAGGTTCTGTTTCGTAGTTGTTGATACCCACTGCAGCCGATGAGTTCACCGGTAGCATTTTGTTGTAGATACGGTATGCATCTTCCACATTGCCGTTCATAATGCCGGCCAGCACAAACCAGCTGGAAGCGTGATTAAACACGGCACCGTTTTCTTTCTTGCCTGGCACACAGCGGGATATAAGCCCGATGTTGTCTTCCACTTCGCGGTAAGGCGGCCAGCAGATCTGCATTCCGGTTTTGTTTTCCAGGTGCTCTACACAGCTTTTTAAAGCGCTGTCGGCACGTTCTTTATCAGCCACTTTGGAAATAACAGACCAGGATTGGGTATTAAGAAAAACCTTACCCTGTTTCATACTGTCAGAACCTACCACCTGTCCGTTGTCACGAAAAGCCCGTACGTACCATTTCCCATCCCAGGCAATCTCATTAACAACAGCGGCTATCTGGTTATAGGCTCTTTCCCAGCGGTTTTGTATGGCGCTGTCTTTTCTGTGTTCGAGTAGTTCGAAAGTCTTGTCAAGCACATAGCAAAGGAAAAAAGCTCCCCAGATGGTTTCGCCTTTTCCTTTCGGACCAATATGATCCAGGGTATCGTTCCAGTCGCCCTTGCGGATAAGCGGCAATCCCCTTTCGGAACACTCGCTGATGGCAAAATCCAGGGCCAGGACCATATGCTCATAAACGGTGGCTTTTCCTTCATCATAAAAGGGAACCACCTCATCAAGGATACTGAAATCATGTGTTTCGTTGATGTATTCAATCAGTCCGAAGGGGATCCACAAAGGAGTGTCGGAATGGTGGGTACGCTCGCCGTGATCAGTGAGTTTGAAAAAGTTGTGCAGTGTAGAACCATCTGCAAACTGGAACCGGAGTGCATTGAGTAACCTGCTGCGCACCCTTCCGGGTTCTGCGATCACCATACCCAGGATGTCCTGAAACTGGTCGCGCATTCCGGTGCCGAATAGCAGACCGCCGTGGTAGTAACCCGAGTTACGTGCCATGTCAAAGGTAACAGCCGATTGGTACTGGTTCCACACATTGAGCATCAGGTTGAAGCTTTCATTGGGAGTTTTCACTTTTACATGAGAAAGGTAATGATCCCAGTAAGCCTTTACTTCATGTAGTTTTTTCTCAATAAAATCATTGTCCTTGTATTGATTGATTTTCAGGCTTTCATAGGGTTTTCCCATTTCCTTGTTTTCAATACCCATAAATACTGAGAAATCGCGGGCCTCTTCAGTTTTAAGCTGAATCTCCGATTGGAGTGCAACTACAGGATCGCCGGCGGTTATTTCTGTGTTGAACATTTTACCTTGCTCCACGGCAATGGGATTGGCTTCGGATCGCCATTTTCCGATGAATTTATCAAGGCTGCTATCAAATCCTTTTACGGGCAGGTTCATGGTAAAGTATACCTTGTATTTCCAGTCGATATTGGGTTGTTCCACGGAAGCTGATTTTTTATGCAGCACCCAATAGCGACGTGTGGCTTCCAGGGTTTCCTGTTCCTTGTTGAATTTTATATCGGTAAAGTGCTTGTCGTTGGGCTGATTGATGATGTCGTTGAGTGCATTTCCCATCATCAGTTCCTGGAAAGCATACACCTGTAGTTTGCGATCTTTACCCGAAATGTTTTCCAGCTTTACCTTCCATATCTCACAATTATTGTCGCGGGGCACAAAATAGGTAAGGGTAGCCCTGATCCATTTATATTCAGTTTTTATGGTAGTGTAACCCTGACCCACCCGGGCTTCATAAAGATCATATTTGCGATCGATGGTAGGAGCCCAGCTCAGCGACCAGTAATCGCCGGTCTCGGTATCCTTTACCAGTATATAACGTCCGGGCCTGTCCCAGGGCAGGCAATTGTAACGCATGCGCGAGATGCGGTTGTCGCGCGGGGTTTCAAGGTATGAAAACCCGCCGCCGCCATGGCTTATCAGTCCGGCATAATGCTCATTCCATATGTAATTGAACCAGGGACGCGGGGTCTCCGGGTTCGTGATCACAAATTCTCTGAAATCTTCTGTAAAATAGCCGTAGTCGTTTTTGATCATTTTATTAAAATGTTTAGAGTTTCTTTAATTCGTATTTTCAGTGGCGGGGTGACTGGAAGTCGCCCCGTCACGTTTGTCCTTCCTGTGACGGGGCCACTCTAAGTGACCCCGCCACTTTGCAGCAATGTTATTTATTCAGTTCTGTTTATTTTCAACGTTTTCAGTGGCGGGGTGACTGGAAGTCGCCCCGTCACGTTTGCCCTTCCTGTGACGGGGCCACTCTAAGTGACCCCGCCACTGGCTGGCATTTATATTCGATTTTGCTTCGACAGGCTCAGCCATCGGATGTCTTGGTGGCTGAGCCTGTCGAAGCCACATATCATTAATACTTAATAAAATAACTCACAATTTCCTTACTTTTCACCTGCACGCCAAAGCTGTTTCCATTCTCATCCGAAACCGTTTCCTCAGAAATTTCCTCCAGTGTGATCTTTTCCACGGAAGTGATCTCTTTCAGAAACTCCACCTTCCCTTCAATGTTTTCGGGTGTGGGGTTGTAAAGCCGCAGCACGAAGGTTCCGGGTTCTTCTCTTTCCGGCAGCTTCATAGTGCCGAAAATCAGTTCTTCGGGGGTGATCTTCATCAAAGCAGCTTCGGTACCCAGATTTCCCTGCAGTTTGCCGGTCTGCACAAGGCGAAGGGGATAGTTGAACAGGAATGCTTCCCGATAAACCTTACCTTGCTGCCAGTCGCCGGCATGGGGATAGAGTGCCAGGCGGTAATTTGACTCTCCCAGCATCTGGGCACCTTTTTCGTGAGAATAATCCTGCGGTGCCGACGGATTGATCTTGTATTCAAACGTACGTAACAGTGTTAAGGCAAGTGTTTTATCCTGATCGGGCAAAACTTCGTATTCCTTGAGTCCGTCCACCAGGGCGGCAATACCCTTATGTCCGTCGCTGATATCCACAAAATGGTGCATAGGGAAATCGTACATGGGCTGCTCAATCCAGTCAGATGTGTCGGGCCTTTCCAGGTTGCGTTTTACCACGTCAAACTGCCCTTCACCAAAGGAATGGGTGGCATTCAACCGGGTAGGGATCATCATGCGCAGGCGGTGGCTTTCGCTGGTGTTGTTTACCTTTACATCCAGACTTAGATGCCTGTGCGACTTTCCCAAACCCACTTTCAATACGATAGTGTTTTCCAGCACTTCGCCGGTTTTCTCCATTCGGGCCTTCAGGTTGGCAGGCAGCATCAGCTTGTGGGTAATGATAATTTCGTTATACACTTCACCCGTGAAACTCTTCACGATGCCGGGTTTTGTTCTGCAGGTGCTGATGGTAGGTTCCACGGGTGTGAGTACCCATGCATGACCGGCATCTCCCTGGACTTCAAACCAGGCAACTCCTTCATAGGAAATGTTATTTTGCTTGTCGGTAATATCCAGGCTGCCATCTTCCCGAACTCTTGCCTTAAGGAAGGCATTCTGCAGAATCAGGCTGTCATCAGCAGGTTTCGCTACAGGTTCTGATGTTTCAACCGGTGCTACTTTAAATGCTTTGAGACCGAATGCCGGAACATCCTTGAGTTGGAGCCAGACCCGATAACGAACCATGTTGAAGAACATGGGGCGGTTGATCATCTGTTCCAGCACAGGCTGGTGGTTTTCACGGGAAATGATGGATTTTTCCAGCTTGTGGCCCTGCTCATCATACACATCAAAATCTCCCTTATCGAGCGACAAAGGAATATCTACAAAAGCTTCCGCCACATCGCTGCGCATATAGTTGGTGGCATTGACAGCGGTAATGAAAATGTCAGATTCATCCTCTTTTGCAAATGCAGAAGTATTCATTTTAGGAAGCAGCGACTTCAATGAGCGCTCGAATACTCCTTTGGATATCTCCACAGCATGCTTATAGCGCAGCATCATGTCTTCATGGATGCGGTCGAGACGCTGAGCATCAACAGCGATGCCGGCACAAAACTCGCGCCGAAAGCGCTGAGCAGATCACCCTCGGTCCGTGCTGAAGGCAGCGCACCAGCCGCCGCGACCGCACCCAAGTCTGAGC
>CAYXIT010000037.1:20255-23285 GCA_964465275.1 uncultured Bacteroidales bacterium
ATGGTCGTTTATGTCGCGACCAAACATGGCTGAAAAAATGTTGAAAGGTTCGGCATAATACTGTATCCAGCGCTCTGCATCGAAGTTGGCCTGCTTCAGGTACATGCGGGCAGATGTGGTGTAGCCGAAAAGATTTCCGCATCGGTTGTTGTTCTGAGCACTGCGTCTTTCACCATAAACCTTTTTCAGGCTGTTAACATCCACCGATTCTGCCAGGTGCCTGGCATATTCTTCCAGGGTGGAATGGCGCACATCGATCTGGGGCATCTTTTTGCGGATATCGCGGATTATATCGAGCGTTTGGCGGTTAGGCCCTGATGAATCATGTCCTTCCATCCATATTTTGTGGGGTGTGGTGAAGTCGTGGGCCTGGTCTTCAATGATTTTGTTCACCTGGGGCTCAATATTTTCAGGGTAGAAGTCTGTGTGTGGTGAAATGATAAAGTAATCTTCATCCCGCTGCATATTGTCGGCAAAGTGAAAGGGAGTGCCTCCCTTTTTCCAGTCGTACTCCACATCATAAAATCCTTCATTGTGCACTGCCGGACGATAGATATAGAAATAGAAGTTATAACGTGGCATGGTGCTGAAACGCGAAGAAACCATCTTTGTGCCATCAGCTCCTTCCCACAGGAACTCAGCTTTTGGACTGTCGATGGAATTGATACCCCGGTAAAACATGATCAGGTCGATGTTAAATTGCCTGTAGATCTGGGGTAGCTGAGATATCTGTCCCCATGAAAAGGGTGAATACCCGATTTTGGAAACACCGCCATGGGCATGGCTGGTTTTGTGGCCCAGCAGCAGGTTGCGGATATGATTTTCGCCACCTACCTGGAACTCTTCGGGAAGGATATACCACGGCCCGTGAAGCAGCCGATTTTCTTTGGTGAGTTTGATGATGCGGTCTTTGTTCCGGGGTTTGATCTCCAGGTAATCTTTCAGCACGATACTCTGGCTGTCGAGATGGAAAGCCCGGTATTCCGGCTCCGATTCAAGAATTTCAAGCACTGCATCAATCATATCCACCAGCATTTGCCGGTTGCGTTGAAAGGGGAAGCGCCATTCGCGGTCCCAGTGGGTATTGGAAATTATATGGTAAATGTTTTTGTTGGAACTCATATTCGGGATTTTTGATTTCAGATTTTTGATTTCAGATTTTTGATATTAGTCATTAGAGAAACAGGTTGTGATCTATGATGGCTTCGGGAACTCCCGCCGGCAGAATATGTGTGGCAGCTTCCAGATTATGTCCGCTGGTCTGAGCGAAGGGTACTGCCACACAACAACCAATGCCGGCGGCGCGGATGGCAACGGTGCCGCTCTGGCTGTCTTCGAAGCCGACCACATTGTCGAAATCTTCGGGCATCAAACCTGCCCTGTGCAGGGCAATGCTGTAAAGGTCGCGGTGGGGCTTCAGGCGTATTTCACTGGAGTCGCTGGCTGTTACAAAGGCATCATACACATTGTGATAATCTTCGTAGGCATTCAGTAACTTTTCCTTACGGGTAGAGCTCAATGAACTTCTTTCTATTACCGTTTTCATCACTTCCAGCACTTCCCGGATCACAATATCTGCTTCATAGAAAATGGAAGAAGTAACCAGCCCAAGTTTTACCGGTTGCTTTTCAAAAGCGATCCCCATTTCTGTGATTTTCCGGGCAAGGTTCTGTTTTTGTGGTATTGTAAGAACTTTTCCGGTGGCAGCTTCATACTCGAAAAACAGTTCATTTACCATCCAGCCGGCCTCTTCACCCAGCCAGCCTTTCAGAAGCGGAATAAGAAAAGGGATCCCGGGCATGGGAGAGATCAGGTTTTCATCAGATTCTGCGTTACCGAATACCTGCAGACGTACCTCCCTGCCTTTACCTTGTTTTAGTTTGGCCAGGATACGATGGTAGGTTTCATAATAGATGTCGATACCCAGGTTTACCTGCATGGCAAAATTCAGTTCCCTAATTTGTGAACTATAACGCTCAATCAACTCTTCTTCAGAAATGCCATAATGGATCTCTCCAATGACACCATTAAGATTAAGCTTTCTCAGGTTCTGGATCACTTCAGCCTTGCGTTGATCGTCCATGCCATGTGTAAGTGTCCAGTGTGCTGCAAGCAGAAATTCCTGTGAGATGTCATTCTGATTGAGCAGCCCGCCGTATTTATGCAGCAGATACTCCACATGTTTGGTGGTACTGTTGCCAATGATGAAAGGCAGGTCATTTTCGTAATCAACGCCCTGCCATTGACTTTTGTTAACCAGTCCGCTCATGCGCCGTAACATCATTTCCAGGGAATAAATACACAACACCTCGGTGGTTGTGGTGGTGCCATCCATGTCCATCAAAGCGGCTTTGAGCTCACTTACTTTCTTTAGGGGCCGGGCCATTGGGTAGTACTCTACCGGCGGATAAACGTACGAAGGGTTTTTCACCTCTGCAAATTCACCCTGGTGAGACCGGATTGTTTTTATGGCTGTTTCTTTTTGTACTATCATGATATGTTTCTTTTACCGCGAAGGCGCGAAGGCGGAGAGATTCGCGGAGTTTTTTTCAGTTATCAAATAATTTTTTTCCGATATTCAACAGGGTTTGTACTTCATTGTCATTTTCTCCTTCGGCATAGATGCGTACAACGGGCTCTGTTTCAGAAATACGCAACAGCAACCAGCGTGGATTGCCTTCGATCCGGAACTTCAGACCGTTAATTAGTCCACGGCTGCTTTTGTAGGATTCTGCAGATACAACGCGGAATTCCCCAAGTTTCTCCGGAGTATCTTTTTCCATAGCAGGCAATACAATAAACCGATCAGGATCATTATTTTCCATGTCGATACGGCTGTAATGAATTTCTCCCAATTGCAGCTGTTTATGGGCAATAAAATCATCCAGTTTTTTAAAGCCTGATTTGGCCAGCATTTCCAGGAAAATAAGTCCGGAAAAGATACCATCGCGCTCGGGCAGGTGCTCCTTAAATCCAAATCCGCCGCTTTCTTCGGCTCCAAAGGCAGCCTGTTTTTCCAGCATGGCTTCC
>CAYXIT010000037.1:23295-26419 GCA_964465275.1 uncultured Bacteroidales bacterium
ACTTCTTCGCCGGGGAAAAGCTGCAGCATGCGGTCGGTTACGCTGGCCGTTTTCACAAGTGGGCCTTTCACTTTCCGTTGCCCCTTGTAATATTCTGCCAGGTAAAGTATAGTCTCCTGCACATTCATCCAATGGCCGGAATTGGTCATTACTCCCAGGCGGTCGGCATCGCCATCGGTGGCCAGACCTAAGGAAAAGGCCCCGTTATGCAGAAGTTCTTTCAGTGGTTGCAGATTGCGTTCCACGGGTTCAGCAAGTCGGCCATCAAAGTCAGCCTGGGGTGTGCCATAGATGGCTTTGGAATCGATACCATGTTTGTTCAGCAGATCTCCAAGTATAGTGCCCCCGGCTCCTGCCATGGAATCGATGGCCGGACGAATACCTGATGCGGCAATGGCTTTGAAGTCAATGAGCTTTTCAATATGCTGAAGGTAAGCGGTAGTAAGATCTATTTCTTCAATGTTCCTGTCATCAAAGGAAGGTAATGAATGGTCGATGAGTGATTCCACCAGGGCAGTTTCTTCAGTGGCAAAGGGGCTGCCGTTTGCGGCCTTGAACTTAATGCCATTGTATTGCGGCGGATTGTGGGATGCGGTGATCATTACCCCGGCATCGCATTTCCTGTGTATGCAGGTAAATGAAACCACAGGAGTGGGTACAATTCTGTCGGACAACAACACATCAATACGGTTGCCGCGCAATACTTCTGCAAAAAGGCGGGCAAACACACTTGAGTTCCTGCGGTTGTCGTAACCAATGACAACCCGGTTGTATTTGCTTTTCAGGCGCATGTAATCTGCAAAAGCCTGTGCTACCCGCTGTATATTAAGCTCGTTAAGCTCTTCATCCAGCAGGCCGCGCCAGCCATCGGTACCGAATATAATTTTTTGTTTTTCCATGTTTTATTTTCACTGGAGAGACGGAGAGAAAAATTCGTTCAATCTCACCTAATCTCTGCGTATCAGTGTCTTCGCGGTTCCAAATCAATCAATATTATAAACCAACTCTTCTCTTATTTTCTCATACGGTACCTCATCCAGTGTTACCCCCAGCTTCGCTGCCAATGCAGCAGTGGCACCGCAGGCTTCACCAGTTGCCGATGCTGTGGGCTGGATACGCAATGCCGCATGTCCCTCGCGGGTGGCACCTATGCAGCGGCCGGCAACCATCAGGTTCTCAGCGTCTTTGACACGCAATGAGCGCAACGGGATATCGTACCATGCCCCTTCTTCAATATCGTCCATGCGGCTTTCTTCTCCTTTTTGTCCGTGGATATCCACTCCGTAGCAGCCTCTTGCCACCACATCATCAAATTTGGCAGCTTTCATTATGTCATCGCCGGTCATCATGTAATGAGCTACCGCACGGCGGGTTTCGCGCACACCCACCTGCACAGCCGTATCTATCAGGAAAGCATCATCAAAGCCCGGTACATCCCGGTTGAGAAAGTCCACTATCCGGGCTACCTGTTTATGGCCCATCTTTTCGGCTTCTGTCAATGCACCCGATGATGAAGGGTCAATACCCAGGATGTTGGTTGTATTGAAAGCCCCTTCTCCTGAAGCGGGAAGGGTAGTAAAGAAAACATAATCCACATCATCAGGGAAACGGCCCTCTTCCTTGGCTTTTTTAATCAGTCCTTTGTAACCTGCAATGGAGATGATTTTTGTGAAATCGTATTTAAAATCCATCCAGGGTAAAAAGTCTTCCTTATGCTGCTTGCTGTATTCGGCAGTTTTTTGTACATCAATACCACCCATTCTGAAAAACAGAGTGAGTGCCTGCAGCTTACCGGTTTTTACATCACCTTTCTCCCAGGGGAAATTCCCGAGGGCCACAAGCTGGGCATCACCTGTGGTATCAATGAAATGTTTTGCATACAGCCTGGAAATTCCATGGGGTGTGGCAATGTTGAGATAAACGATTTTACCATTTTCCACTTCAGCACCTATCACATCAGTATTGTAAGTGACCTCTACGTTGTTTTCATGCAAAAGATGGTTAGCAACTGAGCGGAAAGCCCATGAGTAAAAGCCATTGTCAATCATACCACCCATGTTACGCATGCCCTTTTCCACATCTTTGTAAATCCCTTTCACCAGCTCTTTGTCGCCGGCAACGGACTTCATGAAGGGCGACACCATCCCTGCGGAAGACATACCACCCAGAAAGGGATAATGTTCGATAAGTAGCACGGAAGCGCCCAGGCTACCTGCTTTTACAGCAGCAGATATACCGGCAATACCGGCACCGGCTATTACTACATCATATTCATTTCTTAATTGCATCATAAAACCATTTTGTTATTATTTGCGGACGAGTTATCGCTGTGCCCGTCACCACAGACCAGGCACCGGCTTTTATGGCCTGGCTTGCCAGTTCCGGTGTGTTGTAACGGCCTTCGGCAATTACAGTAATTTGTCCTGCAAAGTGTTCTTTGAGTTTTTTTACCAGGTCAAGGTCGGGGCCGGAAAGGTTATTTCCTGAAGTTTCCGGAGTATAGCCGCTCAGGGTTGTGGAAAGACAATCGGCACCGGCTTCAGCGCAGGCCAGACCTTCTTCAAAGGTGGCAATATCGGCCATGAGGAATATATTGTATTTCTGTTTCATGGTTTTGATGAACTCCGGGCCTGTCATCCCTTCGCGCTGACGAAAGGTGCCGTCGATGGCTACTATATCACAACCTGCATCCATCAAATCTTTCACATCCTTTTCCCTACCGGTTATCCTTACCGAACCGTCTTCGAATTCTGTCTTAACAAGTCCGATCAGCGGCAGGCTAACCCTGGCGCGAATGGCCCTCACCTTTTCAACTCCTTCAGTGCGGATGCCTGCCGCCCCGCCCATCTCTGCACATACGGCAAACTTAGCAACATCCTCCGGATTGTTGAATGGCGAGTTGCTTTCTGCCTGGCAGGAGACGATGAGTTGGTTTTGTAGTTTGTTCAGAATGCTATTCATTTGATAATTGTTTTATTAGAATTTTGGACGGGAGACGGAAGACCGAAGACGGAAGACCGAAGACGGAAGAATGACGTTCATTTAATGTTTTTCTTAAAGGCTGAAGTCATATTTAACAGATTATAGCAAAAGTCATAAGTCTCATTAAATTTTTCATTTGAAA
>CAYXIT010000038.1:0-2656 GCA_964465275.1 uncultured Bacteroidales bacterium
TAAAAGCCGCAAAAAGGTTTGATGAAACCCGCGGCTTTAAATTTATCTCGTACGCGGTGTGGTGGATTCGTCAGTCTATTCTTCAGGCTTTGGCCGAACAGTCAAGAATTGTCAGGTTGCCTCTGAACCAGGTAGGTTCACTCAACAAAATTAAGAAAGAAGCATCGCGCCTGGAACAAAAATATGAACGTCCGCCTTCTACTGAAGAACTTGCTGATTCATTGGAGATCAACGAAGATAAGATCACTGAATCTTACCGGATTTCCACGCATCATGTGTCTGTTGATGCTCCGCTGGTGCAGGGTGAAGATGCCAGCTTACTGGATGTATACATCAACCAGGACTCACCAAATGCCGACTCAAGCCTTATTCACGAATCTCTGGCCCGGGAGATTCAAAGATCACTCGCTACGCTTACAGAGAAAGAAAGGGACGTAATTAACCTGTATTTCGGTATAGGAATGAATCATGGCCTTACACTGGATGAAATAGGAGCCAAGTTCGATTTGACACGCGAACGCGTACGCCAGATAAAAGAAAAAGCAATAAGAAGACTTAAGCACACTTCGAGGAGTAAATTGTTGAAAGCCTATCTCGGGCAGTAATTTTCTCTTAAGATAGATGATTATTAAAGCGGTATTTGTAGTTTTGCAAATACCGCTTTTTATTTTAATGGCAGAAAAAAACTTCGTTAGATTAAGGTTAAGGTGTTATCATATTGAAAAAATCAAATATATAGTTATGAAAAAACCAGGTAATATAAGGCTACTTGCCTTTTTGTTTTTATCGCTTGCAGTTTCTTTTGTATATAGTCAGGAAATTAAAATCAGAGTAGTAACCCTTGCAGATGTGCATGCGAGAATTTTTCCCTATGATTTTGTTAACGACAGGCAGTTAAATGGAAGCCTGGCTCATGTAAAATCCTATGTGGATGAACAGCGAAGAACGATGGGCGATAATCTTATCCTTTTTGATAATGGCGATCTCCTGCAGGGACAACCTTCAGGTTACTATTTTAATTATCTGGTTCAGGACGAAGTGAATCTGTTTGCCCGGGTGATGAACCATATGGAATTCGATGCATCCACAGTGGGTAATCATGACATTGAGACTGGTTGGGAAGTTTACAATCCTTTAAAGAATCAATTTGATTTTCCCTGGCTGGCAGCCAATGTTTTGCATATTCGTACAGGCTTGCCTTATTTTGAACCTTATACAATAATTGAACGCTCAGGTGTAAAAATAGCCATAATGGGACTGGTTACTCCATCAGTACCAGACTGGTTACCACGTAAATTATGGGAAAGTCTTGAGTTTACAGGAATGTATACTGCTGCTTCTTACTGGATGGATCATATTCAAAAACATGAAAATCCTGATTTTGTTATAGGATTGTTTCACAGTGGAGCCGGTCCGGATGTGGATTACGCCGGTGATGAGATTTACCTTGAAAATGCCGCAATGTATGTTGGAAAGTATATTCCCGGGTTTGATGTGATTTTTACTGCCCATGATCACCGGGAAAGGAATCTAAACTTTGAGAATTCGGATGGCAAGGATGTTCTTATGATCGCAGGCAGGTCTTTTGCAAGGTCAGCGGCAGTTGTTGATCTGTTCTTTGAAGGATCTGCGCAGGAAGGTTATAAACTGACCGGCAAGGAAGGAAATATTGTTGAAATGGCTGAATATGATCCTTGTCCTGAGTTTATGAAAAAGTTTTCTGACGAGCAGCAGGCTGTTTTCAATTATGTTAGTCAGCCACTTACAGTTTTACAGAATGATCTTCATTCGCGGGATAGCTACTGGGGCAATTCTGCCTTTACTGATTTTATTCACTCTATTCAACTTGAATTAACTGATGCCGATATCTCATTTGCAGCTCCCTTATCTTTTAATGCTACACTTGAAGAAGGAGTGGTTCATATGCGCGACATGTTTAATTTGTATCCGTTTGAGAATTATTTATATAAAATGGAACTTACCGGTTCAGAAATAAAGAATTTTCTGGAATACTCATATGGCTTATGGCTGAATACCATGCAGGGACCTGATGATCATCTTTTGCTTTTCAGAGATGAATCACGTGGACGTTCGTCTGTTTATGAATCAATACGACTGGCCAACGCCTTTTATAATTTTGACTCAGCCTCGGGTATACATTACGTGGTTGATGTTTCACAAAAGCCCGGTAACCGGATTACCATAAAATCATTGTCAGATGGCAATCCATTTGATCCTGATGGTGTGTATACGGTGGCCATAAACTCTTATCGTGGAAGTGGCGGAGGCGGGCACATTACCGAAGGTGCCGGAATTAACCATCATGAACTGGAGAACCGCATAATTTGGGTTTCTGAAAAAGACCTGCGGAGCCATATCGCTGAAAATATGCAGCAATCCCGAAGTATCAATCCTCAAGCAGGAAACAACTGGCAAATTATACCTGAGAGCTGGGTGCAGCAAGCGGCTGAAAGAGACAGAAAATTACTTTTCGGCGAATAAGCCGGAAGCACAAATAATATGGATAATTCAGGAGAAAATCCGGAACAGAGTTTACAGAATTTGTTAAATATCTTCCCTCAGGCGAATGGTTTTCTGATATAATTTGTTATTCCGCTGAAGTTGCAATTGAATTACTGTTCCCGCTGATTGATTT
>CAYXIT010000038.1:2666-6439 GCA_964465275.1 uncultured Bacteroidales bacterium
AAAACGATTGCCGCTATGGCCGGTTATATTTAAAATGCCAACCACTTCATCGATATTCATCCCTGTAAGTGGGTCTCTGTTAACAGATATTAGTTTGTCACCTGCTTTAATGCCTGCCTCAAAAGCTACGGAATTCTTTCTTACATGGTTTACCACAAATTCGTTAAAATTCAGACCTTTGGCAATTATATCTATTCCGCTCAGGTTTGAGTGAAAGTCTTTTTTGAAATCCGGGTTTTTACGCAATATAAGTTTTGAAGAAGGATAATCAATAATTACATGGAAACGACTCAATATACCTGCCCCAAGAATTCCTTCCCACTGAAAACGAATATTTGATGCATCCATGAAATCATGATTTGGATAGGCAACAAGCGGTTCTTCAATCTCAATTTCTCCGATAGAGATTTTTTTCAACCGGCCCATTTCCCCTTCCAGTTCTCCACTTAAGCCTTTACCAAGGAAAGCCGGTATGCGCTGTTCTGTTAAATCTTTATAAGAGCTGTTAAGAAAAACCGGATTAGTAGCACCGATATCCACAAGCAATTGCATAGTATCTTGCTTGATTTCATTGTCACCCTCAATAACTACTTCAACATATGGTTTGTTGTTTTCAAATTCAATGGGTATTATATGACTTCTGCGCCGAATTCTGTAAGTAGGTTCTCTGTAAACTCTTACGGTATTGGTACGGTAATTGACCTTCACAGGAAACCGGCTAAATAAGTCATTCCCAATGATTCCATGTACCGGAAATCCAAAATATTCTGAGAAAGTGAGTATTCCTTCAGGTATAATGATCAGGTTCATATTATGACCTGTAATTCCACGCATTTTAAATGTAAGACCCTTCGACATACCTGCCTCAACAATACCTTCATTGCCCAACCCCAATACATAAACTACTTCATCAATCGAAAAATCAAAAAAGCGGGCAATTGCCGGTTCTGTTAAGATGGTTGTATTTACTCCGGTATCAATAATAAAAAAAAGTGGAGGAGAATCGTTTATTTGTATGGGTAAAACCACAAGATTGTTACTGATTTTTGCAGGAATCCGCACTGATCTTTGATTTCTGTCAAATCTGAACCCCTGAATAGTATCTTCATACTCTATCGATTTCCCTGAAGTATTGAATCCCGAAAATAAAAATAAGAGTATTACAAAAATGTATTTTAGCATATAAAAATGTTGTTCAGAAGAACGACAAAAAAGTACAGGCAATTGTTTGAAAACGTCCGGTTTAAGGTTTTTTAAATGTAAGAAAAAGGAAGATGAAAATATCAGGATATTTAGCTTTTCTTAAGCAGTTCTTTATTGATTTGGCGAACCAGGCTGGGGCCGTAGTAAATAAAACCGGTATATACCTGAATAAGGCTGGCTCCGGCCTCGAGCTTTTCAATGGCATCACCAGGGTTCATAATTCCACCTACTCCAATAACCGGTATTTTTCCATCTGATTTTTGTACCAGATACCGTATGGTTTCCGTGGCTTTTTTTCTGAGAGGTTTGCCGCTTAATCCACCATTACCGATCTTTTCAATGAGACCCGAATCAGAAGTTAACGAGTCGCGTGTTGTAGTGGTATTGGTAGCTATAATTCCATCGATGTTTGTTTTTTCAACAACGAATAAAACATCATCCAGTTGCGCTTCATTCAGGTCCGGAGCAATCTTAAGCAGAACGGGTTTACGTTTGGGCCTTAGGTTATTGTCAGCATTGATTTTTTCAATGATGTGTATCAGTTCGTCTTTATCCTGCAGCTTGCTTAATCCTTCAATATTAGGGCAGCTGACGTTGATAACAAAATAATCGACAAGATCGAAAAGCTTCTGAAAGCAAAAAAGGTAGTCATCTATTGCTTCGTCGTTGGGTGTAAGCGTATTTTTCCCGATATTTCCACCGATAATTACTTCAGGTTTGTTTTTTTTCAGGTTATGCACGAAAACATCTACGCCTGGGTTATTGAAGCCCATACGATTTATGAGTGCTTTGTCTTTTTTCAGTCTGAAAAGTCTGGGTTTTGGATTTCCGGGCTGGGGGAGAGGGTTTACAGTGCCTATTTCAATATGGCCAAATCCAAAAGAAGAGAGGTGGTTATAGATGTTTGCCTGCTTATCGAAACCGGCAGCCATACCAACCTTATTAGGGAATCTTATACCAAAAAGCTCGGTTTCCAGTTCCGGATGATTGGTTTTATAGATTTTGTTAACCAGTTTTTTGATGCCCGGAATGCGAAAAGCTGTATGAAGACCACTAACCACCCAATGATGAACTGTTTCCGGTGGAAACAAAAAAAGCAGAGGGCGTATCAGGCATCTGTACATACAGCTTTTCTTATTTTTTAAAAGCTAAAAGTTGATTAGCCTTTCTTCGTTTTTCTTATAGTTTGAGTTTTTTTTGCTCCTTCCGCTTTACCAGCCTTTTTAGATGCTTCAACCTTTTTCTGAGCCACAGGTTTTTTTGTGGTTTTCTTTTCTTCTGCTTTTTCGGCTTTGGCTTCCTTATCTTCAGTACTGTCTGATTCTTCTTCTTGCTCTTCATCTTCTTCAGGTTCGCTGATCATATCGTGCTCAAGAAGCTGATTGTACCAGGCAAGCACTTTTTTGATATCGGAAGCATATACCCTGTCGCGGTCAAATTCAGGCAGAACGCTTTCAAAATAATCAAACAGTACATTTCCGTCTGATTTGATATCAATACTGATTTCCTTACCGTCTTCTTTCTGGTAAATGCTCCATAACACTTTCTTTAGCGGAACATCTTCAGTGTAGGTAAACATGCTTATATCATCCAGTACAGAAGAACGGTGCGCTGCAAATACAGGCATTTTTTTACCATCACTTAAGGATTCAACTATAAGACCTCCCCGTGTCTGGCTAATGATCTTAAAGAGTCCGCTTTTTCCCGAAATTGCCAAAATCTTGCTTAAATCCATTTTAGAAAGTTTTGATAGTTGTGTATAATTATTTTCTGTTTATAGGCAACGGCAAAATTAAACAATTCTTATGTGACACAGCCCACTTATTCAGCAAACATTTGCAAACCGTGAAGTTTTTTATAATAGCCGTTTTTTTGAATTAATTCATCATGGCTGCCTCGCTCAACGATTTTTCCTTCATGCATTACACAAATAAGATCGGCGTTAATAACGGTTGACAGCCTGTGAGCAATAACCACCGATGTTCTGTTTTTCATAACGTTGCTTAATGCTTCCTGTACCAGTTTCTCTGATTCGGTATCAAGTGCTGATGTTGCTTCGTCAAGTATCAGCAGGGGTGGGTTTTTTAAAACTGCCCTTGCAATGCTAAGTCTTTGCCGTTGGCCGCCTGATAATTTATTGCCCCTGTCGCCGATGTTGGTGTAATAACCCAGTGAAGTTTTTTCAATGAACTCATGTGCATTTGCAATTTTGGCAGCACGAATAACATCTTCTTCCGGAATATTATATTCACCAAAAGCAATATTGTTGAAAAAATTATCATTAAACAGGATAGCTTCCTGACTTACGTTGCCCATCAGTCCGCGTAAGCTTTTAATTTGAATATCCCTGATGTTTTTTCCATCAATAAGAATTTCGCCTGAACTTGCATCATAAAACCTCGGTAGCAGATCAACGAGTGTTGATTTCCCTGCACCTGACTCACCACAGATGAGCAGGCTGTGTGGATTGATTTGGGTTCCCATGGGATCTCCTTATTTAGACATCTTCTGAGCCACTGATTTCAAGACAGTCGAATGGACTTCATCAGTCTTCAGTGGCACTCCAGAGT
>CAYXIT010000038.1:6449-13547 GCA_964465275.1 uncultured Bacteroidales bacterium
TCATGGGCAACCAGTGCGATAGTTTTACCTTTGGGAATGATAAGGTTTATATCATCAAGTACCTTGTCATGGTCGTAACGGAAACAAACATTGCGGAATTCAATGCTATGTGAAAACTCATTTATTTCAACAGAACCCGGGTGGTCATCAATACTTATTTCGGCTTTCATTACATCGTCAATCCTGTCAGTTGATGCCATTCCTTTAAGTACATTATAATAGGCTGTAGAGAAGGATTTTGCGGGATTAATGATTTGTGCAAAGATCAACAGATATGCAATGAACCCCTGGGGTGTAAGGCTGCCTTCGGCGCTCAATACCAGCGATCCGCCATACCATATGATAATCACCACCACAGCAGTGCCCAGGAATTCACTTACTGGAGATGCAAGGTAATGTTTGCGGAACATTTTGGTCATGATACGGGTATAAAAACTGTTCAGACTAAAAAAACGATCTTTCATCTTTTTTTCAGCATTAAAGGCTTTTATAACCCTTATTCCTGAAAGGGTTTCTTCCAGTACCGATAAAATTACTCCCAGCTTGTTCTGGCCCTTTAATGCTGTTGCCCGTAATGTCTTTCCAATACGTCCGATAATTAATCCACTCAAAGGCAACAGGATAAATACAACAAGAGTGAGTTGAGTGCTTATGAGCAGCAAAGTAACCAGGTAAACCAGTATGGTAATAGGTTCTCTGAATATCATCTCCAGGGAGCTTATGATACTGTGCTCTATTTGCTGCACGTCACTGGTCATTCTGCTTATCAGATCTCCCTTTTTTTCATTGGAATGATATGCCAGTGGCAAATCGAGTGACTTTATGTACAGATCATTGCGGATATCTTTTACCACTGTATTTCTTAGCCAGGCAAGATGGAACATAGCCAGATACCTGAATGTGTTTTTGAAAAAGCTCATTAAGATGGCAAACAAACCGATAAAAACAAGTGTCTGAACACTGCCAAAGCGCATTATCAATTGACTGATCAGATAGTAAAAGTTATTTTGTATTGCGTCACTAGTAAACTCAAATGGAATGCGTTCGGTAACAAGTGGCTGGGTTTCAAATAATATGCCCAGTACCGGTATGATCATGGTAACTGAAAATACATTAAAAACAACGCTGAGGAAATTGAAGAATACATTCAGAAATACCCTTGTTTTGTAGGGAAAGATATAATTGAGAATTTTTTTGTATTTATCCATTCCTGAGATGTATTATTTGGCATTCGTACCTTTACCGACCTTTATATTTTTGGAAGTATTCCGGTATAGTTGAAAGGTGAGATCTTTAGTAATTCATCTTTAATTTCCTGATCTGTTTCAAGTGAATTAATGAAATTGTGAATAACTTCGCGGTTTACAACCTGATGAGTGCGTGTAAGTTCTTTGAGTTTCTCATAAGGTTCCGGATAGTTTATCCTCCGCAATACGGTTTGAATGGCTTCAGCCACAACCATCCAGTTGTTCTCCAGATCTTTGTTTATAGCTTCTTCATTGATTAAAAGCTTCTCAAGCCCCCGAAGAGTTGATTTTACGGTTATGAGCATATGTGCCAGCGGAACACCAATATTTCTGAGTACAGTTGAGTCGGTAAGGTCTCTTTGTAACCGCGAAACAGGAAGTTTTGCTGCCAGGTGTTCAAAGAGTGCAACGGCTATGCCGGCATTGCCTTCAGAATTTTCAAAGTCTATGGGGTTTACCTTATGAGGCATGGCTGATGAACCCACTTCTCCTTCCTTGATTTTTTGCCGGAAGTAATTCATGGATATATAAGACCAGGCGTCGCGGTTAAGGTCAATTATGATAGTACATATCCTTTTCAGACCGTCAAAGATAGATGCCAGAAAATCATAATGTTCAATCTGGGTAGTTACTTCAGATCGTTGCAGTTTCAGGGTTTTATTAACGAAGAAATCGGCAAATTCATTCCAGTTGATTTCAGGATAAGCTGCTTTGTGTGCATTGAAATTGCCTGTTGCACCTCCGAATTTTGCCGGAAAAGGCATTGCAAGGAGCTGGTTGATCTGTCTTTCAAGTCTGTAATGGAATACATAGATTTCTTTTCCTACCGTTGTTGGAGAAGCCGGCTGCCCATGGGTATGCGCCAGCATCGGAACTTCAAGCCATTGCTTCGACATTTCCTTCAAACGGGCCAGCAGTTCGTCAAGTGCAGGAACTATAACTTCAAGTATGCCTTCCTTTAAGGATAGAGGCACGGCAGTATTGTTTATATCCTGAGATGTTAACCCGAAATGAACAAACTCCTTATACTTACCAAGACCAATACTTTCCAGCTTTTCCTTTAAATAATACTCTACTGCTTTGATATCATGATTGGTAGTGCTTTCAATCTCTTTTATTCTGAGTGCATCCTTTTCGGAAAAACCGGAAATAATACTTTCGATCTTTTCTATATCTGCTTCCGTTATATTTTTCAGTTCCGGCAGATCATGTTTGATCAATGCAACAAGGTATTTTATTTCAACATATACCCTGTATTTTATCAGGGCCGATTCACTGAAATATTTCTGAAGTGTCTGTGTGGTTTTGCGATATCTCCCATCTATGGGAGAAATATTATTCAAAGCTTCAATTTCCATATTTCAGATATTTGACAAAAGTTCTGTAAAACTATGTCTGAATTTCTTTTTTAACAAGTAAGGTGTTTTGCCGGTAAGAGATATGAATGATAATAGCAACTATTTTTTTCTTCTTTTTTGCTGCTGTTGTTGTTTAGCCATATCTTCCAGTCTTTTCTGCCAGCCTGATTTCTTAACTGGTTTTTTCTTGTTTTCTTCAATTTTCTGCCTGATCTTGTCTTCATCTATCATAAAGCGGAAGGCAAACATCTGCGCAAATGTAATAACATTGGCAAGGAAATAATAATAGCTGAGGCCCGATGCAAAACTGTTAAAAACAAAGAGTAACATCACCGGCATGAAATACATCATGGTTTTCATACCAGGCATTTGGTTACCTGTACTCATCATCTGGCTGTTCATATGGGTATAAATAACAGTTGAAACCGCCATGAGCAAAGTAAAGAGGCTCACATGATCGCCATAAAAAGGAATTGTAAACGGCAGCTCAAGAACGGAGTCGTAAGATGACAGGTCATCGGCCCATAAAAAACTTTCCTGTCTTAATTCAAAGGAAGCCGGAAAGAACCTGAACATGGCTATCAATATAGGAAACTGCAGAAGCATGGGTACGCAACCGGCCATAGGGTTTACACCTGCTTTCTTATACAATGCCATTTGCGCCTGTTGCTTTTTCATGGCATCTTCCTTTTTGGGAAATTTCTGAGTAAGTTCTTCAATTTCAGGCTTTAGAACCCTCATTCTGGCTTGCGACTGATACGTTTTAAAAGCAATCGGGAATAAAACGAGCTTCAGCATTAAAGTTAGAATAAGGATAATGATTCCGTAATTCAGATTAAAGCTGTCGAGGTAATTGAACACCGGGATAACAGCATAACGGTTTATCCAGCCAAAAAGAGCCCAGCCCAGGGGTATTTGTTCTTCCAATGCCAGATCATATGATTTTAAAGTATTGAAATGATTGGGGCCAAAATACAGGTGTAAGGGTATATTGTTATTTTCCCTGCTGTTATAAGGAATATCAATCGTGGCCGTCATCCTCTTAAGAAGATCTTCATTGTTTTCTTCGTATGATTCTGTGCTTACAACAGCACTGCCGAAGTTATTTTCTGCAATCAACACACTTGAAAAAAACTGTTGCTTAAAGGATATCCATCTTAAACTGGTAGAAAGTGTCTCTGTGCCATCCCGTGTTTCTCTGAGTTTATCCACATCATCATTAAGAAATTTATAATGGACCGTGGTAACATTCATCTCATTCTTACGGCTTTTTTCCATGCGATGTAAGTCCATTTCCCAGTCCAGGTTCAGATAACTGATATTGGTGGCTATTACATCAGCCATGCCTATGGTATTGATATTAAAATCGATCATATAATCGTCCGATTTCAATGTATAGGCAAATTCAAGGAATTTAGGATTATCATCGGTGTGATTATCAGAATAAAGCCTCATTGAAAAGGTGAGATCGCCGCCGGGTGAGACCATGATGTCGGCCTGATCGGTCGGGGGAACTTCGTTTAAGATTGGAACGAAGTAAAGTTCACGGGTTGATATAAGCCTGTTGGCAGAGTAAAACTGCAGGTTGAATACATTGTTATCTCCGGTAAGCAGTTCCAAAGGTCGTTGATCCCATGTTTTATAATCTTTGAGTTCAACTGATGTAAGAAATCCCCCTTTATTTGAAAAAGTTAGTTTCAGCAATTCATTCTCAACAGTGTAAAATTCCTGTTCTCCTGTTGCCGATCCTGCGAAGTATCCCATACGGTCCTTCAATACGGATTGTCTGAGAGAATCATCTTCGATTTCAGCTATTTCTTCTTTTTCAGTGGCAATGGTTTCTTCGGCCATAGCGGCTGCAACTTCCCTGGCTTTTTGTTCTTCGGCCCTTACTGCCGCAATACTGTCTCTTTGTCTTTGCGCCTCCAGTTTTTCTTCTTCGCTGGGCGCATTGAATATGCTGAATCCTATGAGAATTACAAAAATCAGAACCAGACCAACAATATTATCTCTGTTCATTATAAATGATAGTTATGATTAGAAACTTTATGAAGCAAATTGATGTTACCGGCCAACTGTCCGGAAAATAATCCTGCAAAAGTACAAAATGTTATTTAAAATCGATTTGTGTTTTCGTATTCGTTTGCAGCCTTAACAAAGTTTACAAATAATGGGTGGGGACTTGCCACTGTACTTCTGTATTCCGGATGAAACTGCACTCCTACAAACCAGGGGTGGTCAGGAATTTCCATTATTTCCACAAGATTGGTGTCGGGGTTCTTCCCGGAGGAGATCATACCGTTTTTCTCAAAAATATCAAGGTACTTGTTGTTAAACTCGTAACGATGGCGGTGTCTTTCTGATATTTTTTCTTCTCCGTAAATCTTGTATGCTTTTGTACCTTTTTTAAGATTGCATGCATAGGCTCCAAGCCTCATTGTTCCTCCCTTCAGGGTTATTTTTTTCTGTTCTTCCATAATGTCAATAACAGGATGAGGCGTATCAGGAAGCATTTCTGTTGAATGGGCCTTGCTAAGTGAAAGAACATTTCGTGCAAATTCAATGGTAGCGCATTGCATTCCCAGGCAAATACCCAGGAAGGGTATCCTTCGTGTTCTGGCATAAGAGATAGCGGTTATTTTTCCTTCAATACCTCTTTCGCCAAACCCCGGTGCAACAAGTATACCCGAAACTCCTTCCAGAAGATTTTCAATATTGCCTTTTTCAATATGCTCTGAATGAATCATTTTCAGATCCACCTTACAGCGGTTAGAAGTACCGGCGTGTATAAGGGATTCAATAATAGATTTATAAGCATCCATGAGTTCCACATACTTCCCTACAAGAGCAATTTTTACAGTTTTCTCAGGGTTTTGCAGCCTTTCAATAAATTCTTCCCATTTCTGGAGTTCAGGAAGGCAATTGGCAGACATTTTTGTTTTTTTCAATACCTGAAGATCAAGCTTTTCTTCGCGCATGAGAAGGGGAACCCTGTAAATACTGTCGGTGTCAATCGACTCAATAACTGCAGCCGGGCTTACATTGCAAAAGAGTGCAATTTTGTTCTTAATGCTATCATTTAAGGGTTTTTCAGTGCGACAAACAAGTATATCGGGCTGTACACCGTATTCCTGCATGGTTTTAACGGAGTGCTGTGTAGGTTTTGTTTTTAACTCTTTGGCAGCCGACAGATAGGGTACCAGGGTGAGATGCACTACAACACAACGGTTGCCTAATTCCCAGCGAAGCTGCCTTATGGCTTCCACGTAAGGAAGCGATTCAATGTCACCTACAGTGCCGCCGATTTCAGTTATCACAAAATCATATTTATTGTCTTCTCCAAGAAGCTGTATGCAGTGTTTTATTTCATCGGTGATATGAGGAATTACCTGAACGGTTTCCCCCAGATAATCTCCCCTTCGTTCTTTCTCAATAACCGATTGATAAATTCTTCCTGTGGTTACATTATTTGCCTGGGAAGTGGGCACATTCAGAAATCTTTCGTAATGGCCCAGGTCAAGGTCGGTTTCAGCACCATCTTCTGTAACATAGCATTCGCCATGTTCATAAGGATTAAGGGTGCCAGGGTCAATATTAATATAAGGATCTAGTTTTTGAATGGTGGCAGTATAGCCTCTTGCCTGAAGTAATTTGGCTAATGATGCGGAAATAATGCCTTTTCCCAATGATGATGTAACACCTCCCGTTACAAAAATGTACCTGGTGACAGACTTAACCGTTGACATGGCTCAAGATTTCTTATAATTGTGGTTTAATGTTTTTCCGCATGCGAAAGTAAGAAAAGATTAGCAAACAGGGATAAAAAATACTTCCTATTTTATCTTTCTGAACCAATGCCTCGTGATGCCTGATTTGAGGAGATTTAAATAAAAAAAGCCGGGTATCTCACCCGGCTTTTGGCATTAATATCTTTTAATGTTAAATCGGTAAATTCTCATCAACTTCTTTTTCCACTTTGCGAATCTGATTTAACAATTGAAGCATCTTTTCATGATTCATCACTTCTTTGCTCAGATTATCAGATATATTTATTAAATTTTCAGCTTCATCCTTAATGGGAAGTTCCTGTTTAATTGTTATTTCTATTGTTTCTCCGTTGATTAATTCAACCGGGATATTAAATGTTTTGAAATTAAAAGAGTCTGCATAGACTCCGAATCCTCCTAAAATCATTGCTGTAGTTAAAATGCTTTTTCTCATATCTAATGTAATTTAATGTATTTTTAATTGTTTAATTATTTAAAGTATATTGTTAGTCAGTAAATTATATTTTTAAAATCCCTTATTTTTATTTAGACCAAATATAAATAATATTCTGGACATATACAAGGTTAAAGTTGAAAAAATTCTTTAATAACATTGTTTAACATACAATTATATAAAGTTAAACAAAACTAACCATGCTAACGTTAAATACATAGTTTTGTTCAACTGCTTGATAACAGAATTATTACTGATTATATTTGAAGAAA
>CAYXIT010000038.1:13557-19061 GCA_964465275.1 uncultured Bacteroidales bacterium
CCAGGTGTTCAGATCAGTACAAATCCAACCGGTTATTCTTCCTGGTTTTCTTTGAAGAAATCATATTCTGTATTGAACAAACAGACATCACAATTGATATTACTAAATATTGAACATTAAAAAGAGTATTTCATTCATGAAGGTTTTAATAATATACAGTAATCACAATACAGGTAATTTTAATCATCAGCTTCTTGATCGCGTAGTTAAAAAATTTATTGACAAAGGCGATGAAGTGATGGTCAGAGATTTGTACAAAATGAATTTTGATCCGGTTTTAAGCCCTGGTGATTTTGAAATGATCTCTGCCGGTAATATACCTGATGATATATCAAAAGAGCAGGATCTTGTGCGTTGGGCTGATCTTTTAATGTTTATTTATCCTGTGTGGTGGGGAGGAATGCCGGCCATTATGAAGGGATATATTGACAGGGTATTTTCCTGGGGATTTGCTTATAAAAGCAATGGTAACGGGCCTTATCCTTTGCTAACTGACAAAAAAGCTATTGTCATGAGTTCCCTTGGACAATCGCGTGCTGAATATGAACAGGGTATGTTCCAGGCCATGAACAGAGTAAATTCAGAAGGCGTATTTGGATTTTGCGGTATTGAAGTCATACATCAGCTTTATTTTGCATCCATCCATTCCATAACAGATGAAACAAGGGATGATTATTACAGTGAAACGGAGAAATTAGTTGAGGGTTTATCCAATGAAAATATCGGTACCAAAAATAAAACCATCTCTCCTTAGCTCATTCTTCAAAGGAATTAAGTAACTTCATCTGATAATCCTGAATATTGCATGATTGAAAAATATAAGGGTTTGCGCAAAGCAACCTTATTAGTAGCCAGTACGTTAACGGTTATGGCCGGAGCAATTATTGCTCCGGCCTTGCCACAAATCAGTAAAGAGTTTTCAGATGTTCCTGGAGCTGAACTATTAAGTCGGCTTGTACTTACTTTGCCGGCATTATTTATGGGAATACTTGCTCCGCTTGCAGGGTATTTTACAGACAAAGCAGGAAGAAAAAAGGTGCTTCTGTTTTCTTTGATTTTATATGCTGCCGCAGGCACAACCGGTCTTTACCTGAACGATCTCTACCATATTCTTGCCGGCAGAGCCATCCTGGGAATCGCGGTAGGAGCCCTGATCACATCAGTTATTACCCTTATTGGTGATTATTTTGAAGGAGAAGAACGAAGTCGTTTTATGGGATTACAAGCTGCTTTTGCCGGTATGGGTGGTTTGATATTCATATCGCTTGGCGGAGTGCTGGCCGATATAAACTGGCGTATGCCATTTCTGTTATACGTTGCTTCTCTCATAGTCTGGATAATGGCAATTGTTTCGGTTTATGAACCTTTTAAAGAACAAAAATCCGGACCGGATCAAACGAATGAGCTGAAAACAGGCAGGAGAAAAGTGCAGATAACTCCCGTAATCTGGGCAGTATACGCAATCACTTTCTTTTCTGCTCTGATTTTCTACATGATTCCCACACAAATGCCTTTTATGCTAAATGCTCTGGATGGTATTTCAAATACCAGGATTGGCTTTGCTATTGCTTTTGTAAATGTTGCTTCTGTGAGTACATCTTTGAATTATGGCAAAATAAAGAGAATAATGAGTTATCCCGCAATTATGGCTTTGGTTTATTTTCTGGTTTTTACTGGTTTTCTGATCATCAGTCAGGCCGGTTCTTATGTTATGATGATTGTGGGGATTGTTTTTTCCGGATTGGGTTTTGGCTTGATGATGCCCAATTTAAACCTGTGGCTGATATCACTGGCTCCTTCGGCAATGCGCGGGCAACTGGTTGGGTATTTGAATATGGCACTTTTCCTTGGTATGTTCGGTTCTCCCATTGCCATACAACCATTATTAAGGTGGGGAGATCTGTATAATGTATTCTTTATCCTGGCAATTCTGATTTTTGTACTGGGTTTCTTTTTCCTGATTTACAGCAAAGTGAAGCAACAAAAAACATAAAATTTATCTGTTAAACTCCAATGCCATCCCTCTGTAATTCTCATCGAATTTTCCCTTCTCAAATACCAGGTGGCCATTTATGAAGGTATGGGTCGGGACAGTGGTAAAAGTATATCCTTCAAAAGGCGACCAACCGCATTTGTAAAGAATATTTTCTTTGGAAACCTGATAATACGCTGAAGGATTCAAAATCACCAGATCAGCATAATAACCTTTACGGATATAGCCTCTCTTGGAAACATTGAAGCATATGGCAGGATTGTGACACATCCATTGAACCAGCAGTGGAAATGGCAATTTTCTTGTTTTGAAGGCCTCAGCCATTACCTGCAAAGAATGTTGCACCAGGGGTCCGCCGGAAGGAGCCGATAAGTAAGGATTCTTCTTCTCATCCAGAGTATGAGGTGCATGATCGGTGGCAACAACATCAAGATTGCCTTCCAGCAGTGCCGACCAAAGTTGTTCTCTGTCAGAAAGTTTTTTAATGGCAGGATTCCATTTTATCATATTTTGTTTCTCCCGATAATCCTCATCTGAAAACCATAAATGGTGTACACAAACCTCACCTGTTATCTTTTTTTCAGATAAAGGTTGTTTGCTGCTGAAAAGTGAAGTTTCATCTGCAGTTGAAAGATGAAGCACATGGAGCCGGGTTTTATGTTTCCGGGCCAGTTCAGTTGCTTTTTGTGACGACAACAAACAGGCTTCATGACTGCGGATCAGTGGATGGTGTTCGGGTTTTATGGCATCACCAAATTTGTTTTTAAAGGTTTTCAGGTTCGACTGTATGGTTGCTTCATCTTCACAATGGGTGGCAACCAGTATTTTGGCATTCCGGAAGATTTTTTCAAGAGCTTCTGTATTGTCAACAAGCATATTTCCTGTTGATGAACCCATAAAGATCTTTATCCCGCATACTTTGTCCGGGGCAATTTTATCGAGTTCATTAATGTTATCGTTGGTCGCCCCCATGTAAAAGGAGTAATTTGCCATACTTTTTTTCGCACCCAGTCTGAATTTTTTCTCCAGTTCTTCTACAGATGTGGTTTGCGGGATTGTATTGGGCATTTCCATAAATGATGTGATACCACCGGCAACGGCTGCCCTTGACTCGGTTAACAGTTCGGCTTTGTGTGTAAGTCCGGGTTCACGAAAATGAACCTGGTCATCAATGATACCCGGCATCAGGATAGAAAATTCGGCATCAATGATTTTTGCATTGCCAAACAAAGATGTATCCGGTTTGCCTTCATAAACTTCTGAAATTAGCTTATCTTCAATAAGAACAGAGCCGGTAAACATGCGACCTTCATTTACGATAGATGCATTGATGATAAGGGTTTTTGAAGCCATGAAAAGAGTTTTGAAGTTTTTTGTCTTAGCAGATTAAATATTGCTGCCTGCATATTTCTGAATGGAGCCGGATAGCCCGCGTATTCGTAATTCAATTACACCCCAAACGGCTTCTTTAAATATTCCTTTGGTCATTTTGGATGTGCCGTGGGTTCGGTCGGTAAATATGATTGAGATTTCCTTGATCTTAAACCCCAGTTTCCAGGTAATATATTTCATTTCAATCTGAAATGCATAACCGGTAAATTTTATTCTATCCAGGTTTATGGCTTCAAGTACTTCCCGTTTGTAGCATTTAAAACCGGCGGTAGTATCTCTTACTTTCATACGTGTGATAAAACGTACATAAGCAGAAGCGTAGTAAGACATAAGTACCCTGCCCATGGGCCAGTTGATCACGTTTACCCCATTAATGTATCTTGAACCTATTGCCATGTCGTAACCATCACGGGCGCATGCTTCATATAGTTTTGTAAGATCTTCAGGGTTATGTGAAAAATCGGCATCCATCTCAAAAATATATCCATATTCTCTTTTGAGTGCCCATTTAAAGCCGTAAATATATGCAGTACCCAGGCCCAGTTTCCCCTTACGGGATTCTAAATAAAGACGGTTGGGAAATTCAGTGATCAGTCTTTTAACAATTTCAGCGGTTCCATCAGGCGAATTATCATCAATTACAAGGATATGAAAAGTTTTTTCCAAAGAAAAAATCTTTCTTATGATTCTCTCAATATTTTCATTTTCATTGTATGTAGGGATGATTATTATGCTGTCTGCCACGTAGCGCCGAGTTTAATAATTTAAAACCTGTAATAATTCAGTATCCTGCCCATCGGAAAGCCAAAATTAAGATTTTGTTTTTAAAAACAGAAAAAAATAATAGATTATTGTGTCATATGCAAATCCTATGATTTCAAATGTGCTACCAATAATCAGGAATGATTTATTAATGTACTACTGAATACTTTAATTTTAAATTTTAAGGTTACACCCACAGAGACTAATACTTATCATCAATATTAACAATCATTTACAGAGTAAGAGGAGTTGAACTTTTTTTCCAAATTAAGGTTAAAACATGCGAGCATTAAATACCGTTATATCCATTTTATAAATACTGAAATATTTAATTTTCTATGAAAAATATACTGATTATTGGAGCCGGTTCAGGTATCGGTCTGGAACTGGCCAAAGATTTAAGCCAAAATCATAAAATATATGCTTTAAGCCGCACCAGGGGAGAATTGCCTAGGTCAGAAAACATAAGTTACCATGAATTTGATGTTTTGAAAGATGATATTCCGGCAGACTTTCTGCCCGAAAAACTCGACGGGCTTGTATATTGCCCGGGAAGCATAAACCTGAAACCTTTACGAGGACTAAAAGAAGCAGATATCATGGGCGAGTTTCAGTTAAATGCCCTTGGAGGTTTTAAGGTTATGCAGGCTGTTTTATCGAAACTAAAAAAGGCAGAAGGCGCATCGGTTGTGTTTTTCAGTACTGTGGCTGTGATGCAGGGTATGCCTTATCATACCTCAGTGGCTATGGCAAAGGGAGCTGTAGAAGGAATGACCCGTTCTATGGCTGCTGAACTTGCCCCTGCAATTCGCGTGAATGCAATCGCACCTTCATTAACAGATACGCCTCTGGCCCAAAGGCTGCTGAGTACCGATGAAAGAAAAGAAGCATCTGCCCAGCGACATCCTCTCAAGAGGGTAGGAAAACCGGGAGATATTGCATCCATGGCTGCCTTTTTACTTAGTGATAATGCCTCATGGATCACAGGTCAGGTGATAGGCATAGACGGAGGAATGGGCGCGCTGAAAGTTTGACGCAATTTTTGTAGTTTAGCAAAAATATCTTAACCATTTTTGCTATGAAAAAGTATCTGAAATGTGTTTTGCCCCCTATACTGTTGATTATTTTATTTTCATGTATGAATTCTGAAAAATCCTCCCAGGTGCATATTGAACAGCATGTAAATTTTAAATCAGATTTTGTTACTCCCCGCAACGTTGAAGTGATGTTGCCACCGGGCTATATGAACGATGAAGCACAGCAATATGATGTTATTTATATGCACGATGGCCAAAATGTTTTTCATTCTGAAACTGCTTACGCCGGTATTGCATGGCAGGTAGATAAAGCTATGGTA
>CAYXIT010000038.1:19071-21218 GCA_964465275.1 uncultured Bacteroidales bacterium
TTTGATGATTCCTTTTGTTCACTGGTTTTAAGATTCATTATTGTTTTTCCGGAAAATTCTTAATGGATTGGTTCCTTATCAGGTTTCAACCATTTACATCGTGCTTAAGAATGAACGAATATATGCCTGCAAAACCCAGGGATTTGGTTCAGGAACGAGCTGACCGGGAAGGATGGGAAGGTGAATTACTCTCTGATAACTACCTGAAGTTTATCGTTGAAGAACTTAAGCCGTTTATTGACAGTATTTACAATACATCACCCAACCGCGAGAATACCTTTGTAATGGGCTCGAGCATGGGTGGTCTGATTTCCCTTTATGCCCTCTCCGAATATCCGGATTTGTTTGGCGGAGCAGCATGTTTATCAACGCACTGGCCGGCTCTCAACGGAGTTTCTCTGGATTACCTTAAAACAAATTTACCGGTAGCCGGAAACCATAAACTCTATTTTGATTTTGGTACCGCAGCACTTGATTCGTTGTATGATCCCTACCAGCAAAAAGCAGATAAAATAATAATGGAAAAAGGGTATACATATCAAAAAGACTGGATCACCCTTAAATTTGAAGGTGCCGATCATAGTGAAAAATCCTGGCAGGAGAGGGTGCACATCCCTCTTTCATTTCTTCTGCAAAAAAATAGTTTTCAACAACATTAAATTCTGACCAAATACCGGTAAGAATATCTTAAGCGTGCATGAATAGACAATTACATGCACGCTTCTTATTTATATCCGTTTTAAATTACTGCGAAAATTGTTAAACTGTTTCACCGAACAGTTACAGGTGTTAAAAATTGTTTATTTTCGTCCACGGGTCATATGTTTTAAAGTATCTTACTTATCAACATAAAACACTATTTACCAATCACTTCCTCCAAAAAAGCAACACTATGAAACTTTATCTTTTTAAAATTGCGATTGTATTATTTTTTGCTGTTTTTGTTACTACTGTAAATGCACAGCGCGATCCTTTCAGGTATAACAAAATTGATGATGAATACATCGAAATGACACGGTATGAAAATGATACCACTGCCAAAGCTGTAATTCTTGGTGACTATGGTGTTGTTGAGATCATGTATAGCAGAGATGGATTTGAAAGTCATTTTATGCGTAGGATGAGGGTTAAGATCCTTGATCAGGAGGCCGCCGGCATTGCAAATTACAGCTTGCCTCTTTACAGCGGTGGTACAAGTCGCGAACAGCTGGCCAATCTGAAAGCCGTTATATACACCCCGGAAAATGGTAAAGTAACCCGTACCAAGTTTAAAAGAAGCGATACGTATGAAGAAGAGATCAGTGATAATCTGAAATACGTAAATTTTACGCTCCCTAACGTTAAGGAAGGAACTGTATATGACCTGGAGTATACTATTGTCTCACCTTATTTAAACACACTACCAATATGGTATTTTCAGGATCATTATCCCACTGTTTTAAGTGAATTGCGCCTGTATATTCCTGAGTATTTTTATTACAAACCCATGATGGGCGGTTATCTGCCACTCAATGAAAGTGCAAACGACTCTCGTTCCAAAAGTTTCAGGGTTGAATGGGAAGAAACAGGTCTTTTGAATAAAACAACAAAACATTCGGCAAATATTGATTATATTGAAAATATCACGATACTCAGGGTGAATAATGCTCCGGCATTCAAGACCGAACCTTTTATGAATTCACCCCTCAATTATTTATCAAAAATAGAGCATGAGATCGTAAACTTCAGGATGCCCTACGGACCATCAACAGATTACAGCAGCACCTGGCCCAAGCTAAGTAAACAGCTAATGGAATCCAATTCATTCGGTAAGTTGCTGAATCGTTCCAATTTTTTAAGTGATGAGGTGAGCAAAATCATGGAAACTCATTCTGATCCTGCAGACAGAATGGTTGCTGCTTTTTCTCTTATTCAGCAGGAGATGACATGGAATAACCGCAACGGAATTTATGCCACCCAGAATTTACGGAAGGTATGGGATGATAAACAGGGCAATGCTGCCGATATCAATTTGCTTTTGGTAGTACTGCTTCGTGAACTTGAAATTGATGCAGAACCTGTTATCCTGAGCACACGATCGCATGGTATCGTAAATCCCACGCAAATTATGCTTAGCAGTTTCAATTATACAGTAGCCTGGGCAAAGG
>CAYXIT010000038.1:21329-26390 GCA_964465275.1 uncultured Bacteroidales bacterium
CGAATCCCGTGGTCGCTGGGTTAGTCTCGATGCCTTTGCTGATAATACAATACATACAATATCCAATGTAACCGTAAAACCTTGCGGAAGCATATATGCTGAAATGTTCCGTCATAAAGATAATTATATGCGTCTGGCACTGGATAGAGCATACAGAAATTTTGACCGGGAAGAGGATTTCCTGGATGATTTTGAATCGGATCACCCCGGTATGGAACTTATTGATTTTGAAATCCAAAATCGTGACGACTGGTCAGAGCCTCTCATAACGCGATACGAATATGAAATACCCGAAATTGATACCAGTCCGAAAGATGTGTTATATGTCAATGCAATGGGTATTGACCAAATGGAGAGTAATCCCTTTCTTTCAGAAGAAAGATTGTTTCCGGTTGATTTTACTTACCCCACCAAAAGAACCTACGAAATAAATATCAATATTCCTGAAGGTTATGCTGTTGAAGAACTTCCCAGAAATGTGCGTGTTAATATGCCCGGAAGAGGAGGCCGGTTTGTTTGTAACTATTCGGTAAATGATGACAATATCATTGAAGTAAATGTGGAATATGAGTTGTTAAAAGCTCTGTATACTTCAGATGAATACCAGAGGCTAAAAAACTTTTACTCCAGAATGGTTGAGGAACAGGCACGTTTGATCGTATTGAAAAAAAGTTCCTGAAAAAATGACGATTTATGAAAACTACTTTCAGTAAAATTATTATCCTGGCAATTGTTTTGCTTTTTTCAGGATACAATATTCATAAAGCCAGGGCTGAATTTGCCTCAAGTAAAATTCCGGCTGAGCTGCTTGAAGATGCAAACAGTGTATATCGCATCAATAATATGACCATAGAGTTTGACGGACCTGGCGGTTATACCATAAAACACGAAATTGCTGTTACCATACTCAATGAGAATGGTAAAGGGCCGGATGCGCTGGTAATTCATTACGATAGCAATTCAAATGCCAGCTTTAACAATGGTGAAATATTTGACGGCAACGGTAACAGTATAAACCGTATAAAAAAGCGTGATCTTACTGACCGGAGCAACATTTCCGGTTTCTCTCTTTATGAAGATAACCGGATAATATTATATATTCCAAGGATTTCTTCATACCCATATACTGTTCATTATGAATACGAAGTTTCCTATAGCCGGGGTATGTATTACGCAACGAGTTTTTCTCCTGTGCCTTCATTTGATCAAAGTACCGAAAGTGCTCAGCTAAAGATATCATGGCCGCAGGGGATGGAGATGTATTTTCGTGAATTCAACATGGATGATGATACAGGAAAACCATCCCAATCAAATAATATGAATTATTTAACCTGGAATTTTGCTGAACTTAAAGCTCAAAGGAGGGAATATCGTACCCTGGCATCCAGGTTTATATTGCCTTACATTATGTTTGCACCGGAAAAATTTGAATACGATGGCTACGCCGGTAGCAATAAAACATGGCAGGAATTCGGTAAGTGGGTATGGTCGTTGAATATTGGAAGAGATCAACTGCCGCAGGAGAGAATCGATTATTTGAATAACCTTGTTAAAAGCCATATATGAATTTATGCAATCGCGAACCCGTTATGTCAATATTGCATTGGGAATAGGAGGCATGCAACCCTTTGATGCCGCCACTGTCGACCGCACGGGTTATGGCGATTGCAAGGCATTGACCAACTATATGATGGCTATGCTAAGAGCTGTGGGAATAGAATCGAACTACACCCTGGTAAAGTCAGGAGTAGCGAGTTATAATCTTGTCAATGATTTTCCTACCAGTCAGTTCAACCATGTTATTTTATCCGTTCCTCTGGAAAATGATACCATCTGGCTTGAGTGCACCAGCCAGCAAATGCCGTTCAATCATTTGGGCGATTTTACGGATAACCGGCCTGTTCTGGTAATACGGGAGGATGGGGGACATCTGGTCAGAACACCCGCTTATGACAGGGAAGAAAATATCAATAATTCCCGTACCTTAATTGAACTTGACAGGCAAGGGCACGGCACCGGGAATATGCGACTGGATTATGGCGGTATCCATTTTGTGGATTACTTTGGTGCATTGCGCCTTAGTGAAGCAGATCAGCAAAAATGGTTGTATAATAATTTTAATTTTTCCAATTATTCCATCAATAATCATTCTATCGCTGCACAAACAGAACCAGATTTCGTTACAACAATAGAAATGGATTTTTCATTAAGATCCTTTGCCAGTGTGAGCGGTGAAAGGATGTTTGTTCCCCTTAACCTGGTATCATCTGCCAGATCAACGCCCCCGAGGGTCAGGAACAGGCAAACACCTTTCATAATTTCGTTTGAAAGGGTTGAACGCGATACTCTGATCATAAGACTTCCGGAAGGTTTTGAACTGGAATCTTCATTGAATGAGTTTTCCCTTGAATCGGAATTCGGAAATTTTCAAACAGAGTTTATCGTGAAGGAGAATGAGATATGGTATATCCGGAACCTGGAAACCATCAAAGGAACTTTTCCCGCTGAAAAATACCAGGAATTCTTCCGGTTTCATCAGGGAATAACCCGTGCCGACAGTCAGAGTTTAACTTTTTTAAAAAGTAGCAGATTTTAATAGATTTTTAACAGACAGGCCCTTTTATCTTATTGTTATTACCGGAAAATATTCCGGATGATACCAGTTTGTCGCCTGATACTAAAAAGAATCCCCAATTAAGGGGATTTTTTATTATCCTTGTTTTGCCTAATTTTGCGTAAATTTAATAAGCATGAGAGATTTTATTATTTCCGGCAAAATGAAAATGGCCGATATCATCACCCGTGATAAACGTGCCCTTGTTTTGATGCCCCGCTTTGGAATAGAGCTGGGCTTCGGCGATCAAACCGTTAAGGATATATGTAAACAAAAAGGAATTGATACGGATTTTTTCCTGTTGATGGTAAATGTTTTTTTAAACCCGGGCTATTTCCCCGACCGCAGACTTAAAAATGTAGATGTGGATATGCTTCTGTTTTACCTTGAGAACTCACACAGATACTACCTCGATGAAAAAATTCCTTACCTGGAAAGTCTTATTGAAGAATTTAAGAAAAGAGTAACTCATCCGGCAACGGGGCAACTGGACAAATTTTTCTGTCAATATATTCAGGAGGTTAAAGACCACCTTGCTTATGAAGATCATACAGCGTTTCCCTATGTAGCAACTTTGTCAGAACAGATCAAAAACAAAAACCTGAATATCAGTGATATTGATTACCATATCGGAGTTTTTGAAGAAAGACACGACAATATTGAAGAAAAACTTAGCGACCTTAAAAGTTTGCTTATTAAATATTTCCCCCCGTCAGATGATCGTTATCTGCGTATACGCCTTCTTAATGAACTGATGGACTTTGAAGATGATCTGATCAACCATGCCAGGATTGAAGACAAAGTTCTTATTCCTATTGTTGAACAACTTGAACAGAAAATTTCCTGAACCAAAATATGGGCAAAAGCTTAATTATAGCAGAACAATCAGAGATCATCCGTAAGGGGTTGGTTTATATTGCAGAGGCTATCGGGCTTTTCTCAGCTATCAGGGAAGTTGCATGCGCTTCGGCATTAAATGATCATATTGAACGTTTTCAGCCTGATGTGCTTATCATAAATCCGGGTATGGTAAGTATTGAAAGCCTCGAAGCTCTCAAAGAACAAAATGACAGAAGTATGAAAATAGCGGCTGTGGTATATGCGCTTTTTGATGATGATCTCATGAACCGTTTTGATGAAGTGATCATGGTGGGTGATACACGAAATAAAATTCAAAAAAAGATTCATTCATTGCTTGATAAGGCTCCTGCCAGGAAACAAAAGAAACCGGAAGATTCATTGACAACCCGTGAGCTGGATGTTCTTAAACTACTGGTAAAAGGTATGAGTAATAAAGAAATATCCGACAAACTCTTCATATCAACGCATACTGTAATTTCACACCGGAAAAACATTACCCAGAAACTGAATATAAAATCGGTTGCCGGCCTTACAGTTTATGCCATACTTAATGAGCTTATTTCTATAGAAGAAGTACAATAAGGTTATACATTCATAAAAATTTTTACAAAGCCCCGAAATTCCCTTTCCAATTCAATAAATATTTTTAGATTTGCAGCATTCTAAAGTAAACGCAAAAAAAAAATAAATCATTTATGAGCCTTAACAGAGGTTTTCCTGTATGTTTTATTTTATTTCCGTCAGATATACCTGACAAGTTTTTGCGTGCGATCTGAAAATGGGAAACCTCCCCGATTTTCCCCTTCCGAACTTTTCTATAAAACAATATTCGACAAACTAAAGATTTTGCTTTTACAGGATTCTTATTCTGGATAACCAAAAACTTTTAAAACTTAAATGTAATGAAAAAATTATCTGTAATTGCCTTTGGAGGCAATGCTTTATTAAGAGGCGATCAGGCAGGAACCATTGATGAACAGGAGCAGAACGTATATGAAACCTGTCAGTACCTTGTTAATCTGATAAAAAAAGGTTACGACATTGTAATTGGCCATGGCAACGGGCCGCAGGTAGGAAATGTATTGCTGCAACACGAGGCCGATAATAAAATATACGGACTACCCAAGCAGCCCATTGATTTTTGTGTGGCTGAAACACAGGGTTCCATCGGCTTTATGATTGAACAACAAATGCGCAATGTACTTGCCGAACATGGCATTGACCGCAATATCGTTACCCTTGTAACGCAGGTAGTTGTTGACAAAAATGATCCTGCATTTCAGAACCCGACCAAACCTGTTGGGCCTTTTTATTCAATAGAAGAAGCCGATCAGCTTAAAACAGAAAAAAACTGGGTTTTTCACGAGGACCCACGCAAAAGGGGCTGGAGAAGGGTAGTGGCATCTCCAAGGCCTTTTGAAATCCCCAACTGGAAAGCCGTTGAAAAACTGGCCCGCGAAGTATGGGTGCTCCACATCACCAATCTGGCATGGGATAACATTAAAGACAGCATCTACGAAACCAAACGAGAGGTTTTCAAAATGGTCTCGGATGAGGTGTCAACCAAGGTAATAGCCGAAAAACTG
>CAYXIT010000039.1:0-9651 GCA_964465275.1 uncultured Bacteroidales bacterium
CGGGCCAGCCCATCGTGGCGCGGCGGGCCGACATCACCGATCGCAACGGGCGGATCCTGGCCACCAACCTGTCGACCTACGCGGTCTACGCGCAGCCGCCGCACATGGTCGACAAGGCGGGCAAGAGCTACGACATTACTATGGAGCCCATCCTTCGATTCCAGGTGCTTGGCCTTGGATATAACCACCCGGAGTGTTCTCTGCCGTAAATTCTGCTGTGGCTTTGCCATCACTGTCAGTTGTAACTTCTTCGGGGTCGAAGCTACCCCCGGAGGGTGTCAGCCTGACCTCCTTATCTTTTATAGGAACGCCATCGCAATCAAGAAGTTCCACTGAGAAATCTACTGATTTACCCACTTCTACTTTATCTTTATCGGGTGTTAACTTCAATGTGGCCCCCTTACAATCAGGACCAATGGCGACCATATCGACTTCATCTCTTTTCTTTTTTTCGAAGTCCCTGATTTTTTCCATCAGTGGAACCAGCTGCTGAGCTACATTTTTACCATTTTGCATGCCTGAAGCAGCGTAATTAAAGGTACCAACGGCACTGGCTACTGTTTCCCCTGTTCCTGATGCCTGAACAATTACAGTTATAATCGTTGAATTACCATACAATTCACCGGAAACAGAGCCGGTTATCAGGTAATCAACACTTCCCATTGAACCTGCCGGTCCGGGCAATGACGGGGTGTTATTACCATATGTGTAATTATTTTCATCAATGGATCCCATCATAGACATTTGTCCGTCGTAGTAGTCCAGGCAGTCATTGCTGGGATCCTCGTTAAATAATACCTGGTGTATACCTCCGGCAACCATGAATAGTTCCACCCAATCCTGGTACTGCCTGTTGCCTGAGTAAGTCTGATTATCTTTAACCGGATTCTCTATCATTACGTTCAGGTCGAAAAGGCCTACATTCCTTTTCGGACAATCCTGGCACTCCCATCCCTGTGCGAACGCAGGGTGGGCCAGAGCCAGAATAATGACTATGAATAAAATAAATGGTCTTTTCATTTCTTTTTTCATTAAATGATTAAGATGTCTCGGGGCTGGCAGGATCAGGTTTTACATTCTCACAAACTCCACTCTCCGGTTCTCTGCTTTTCCTTCGGGTGTGGCATTTGTATTGACCGGCATAGACTCTCCGAATCCTTTTGAGCTTAGCCTGTCGGCAGAAATACCCATTGATATTAGCTGCTTCATGACGGTCCCGGCCCTGTCTTCAGATAGTTTCTGGTTGAGATCGTTATCACCGTCGCTGTCGGTATGCCCTTCAACACTCACATTCACATCAGGGTGTTCGGAGAGCATCTTATATATTTCATTAAGCACACCCATTGACTCGGGTCTGAGGCTGGCTTTGCCCACGTCAAAACGGATACCATTAGATACTATCTTGCCATCCTGGAGGAAGCGGTCATAATATTTAACCCCTCCCTCAGCTATTCTGACATTTTTCACGAAATAAGGATTATTTGCACTTGCGTGATATGCATGCAATGATATTCCTGTTGGATCAAAATCAGCATGTGGTATATTAATTAGCCTTGTTTCATCAATATAGGCCTTTAACTTTCCATTGGTGTAAGCAATAGAAATATGTGCCCATCTCTCTGCTATCGACTCATCGCCTGCCAATTTGCTTCTGGCGGGCCCCAGGGTCATAGTATGACGTGATATATCAAGTGCTGTATTTCCCCTGGTAGGCTTCTGATTCTTCCTGTCATAAAAATATACTTTGAACGAATTGTTCGGAATATAAAGATCAAACTCAACAGTAAACACTTCGGGAAGATAATCTATGTTTGAATTCTTAAGATAGGGAACAATGGTTGTAGAATTACCCCTGATCATAATTACGTTTTCTCCCCCGAATTGAGCATTTTCAACTGTGCCATTTTCTAAATCCCATCGCGTAGGAAACTCACCATTCTCCTCCCCTATAAGGTTATCCTCAAAAATTATCTTATCTCCTGGAATAAAATCGTATTTGGCCCAGACCAGTGCAGAAGACTGGCTGCCATCATCGCCGGCTTGAAGATCATCATCAGACTCTCCGGCATCATTTTCATTTGAATTTGATTGCTTTTTCTTAAAGAGTCCCCCGATACCTTTTTCAATTTCATCGAAGCCTTTTTTTATGCCTTTGTCAACATTTTTATTGACTCTCTTTTCGGCTTCTTTCTCCGTCTTTTTTCCGGGGTCTTCCACCTGTGCCTGTAAACTTCCCGAAATGGGAACAAGGAATAAAAACATGCCCAGGATCAAAATTATTTTTCGTTTTTTCATGATATTTAAAATTTTTGGTTAGTAATTGATTAATTGATAAAGCCTATTCTTTTGTATTATTAAAAGTGGACAGATTTATCTTTTAAAACTCATAATGTAACATCCCATAATTGGTTTATTTAGTAACTATGATTTTTCTTGTAACCAGGCAATTGCCTGTCTGCAGCCGAACCAGGTAAATACCTGCCGGCAATCCTGATGAAACATCATTGGAGTTGAAATCCAACTGATAAAAACCGGCAGGTTTATATTCATCCAAAAGCACTGCAATTTCTTTCCCGGTAATATCATACAAAGCAAGCCTTTGCCGGCAAGCCAAAGGTGAATACCATTGAATAGAAGTATAATTGCTGAACGGATTGGGAAAATTCTGGAGAGTAAAACCATCGGCAGGTGGCAGAACCGGAATCAATTCATCGTTTACAGTAACTCCCTCTTCATTATAAACTGCAATACCTGTTCCGTCAATCCCTATCCATTTATTGCCATCTTCGTCTATATCCATGGAATATATTGCATCATAAGTATCGGGGAATTCTGAGTTTTCTGAATCGAAAACAAACCATTCTTCACCATCAAATTTCACCAGATCTCCATATAGTGTGCCTATCCAAAGGGTACCCTCTTCATCCATATTAAGGGCTGTGACTTGATCATCAGGCAGGTCAGAATTTTCGGCTGTGTATGTAGTAAAAGTAGTGCCGTCAAATTTCGTCAGTCCATTGTAATTGGTTCCCAGCCAGATAAAGCCATTATTATCTGCTTCCAGGGCAGAGATACCATTATGGGGAATATTTGAATTTTCGGTATTGAAAATTTCCCATACCGGATTATTGATGGATAAGTAGCGTATTTTACAAAGTCCGCCGGAATATGTACCTATCCAAATATTATTTTCCGGATCTGCAACTATTGATCTTATACCGTTGTGGGGCAATGGTGAATTTTCAGTAGTAAAAGTAACCCAGTTCTCTCCGTCAAATCGGGTGAGACCCAAAGAGGTACCTATCCACAGGAGTCCGTTTCCGTAATGTAAACATAGTATGCCGGATGCCGGAAGTTCAGAATTATCGGGTGTATAAGTAATCCATTGTTGCCCGGGCAAATAAAAAGCCTGCTTAACAGCCAGCCCTTGCTGGGTTGCTATCCAGATGTTTCCCTGATCATCTTCTTCAATTGCCCTGATGTCATCGTGAGGCAAGGGAGAATTATCTGTATGAAAAACCTTCCATGTATGCCCGTTAAAACAGGCTAAGCCATTATGCCACAAACCCACCCAGGTGTTTCCATCCTGGTCGGTTTTCAGTGCCCTGATGTCATTACTGGCCAGACCGGTATTGCGCCAGTTATACTTGTTCAGGCTGACACCCTCATCAAAGGCATAAATTGAATTATAATAAGACCCTGCCCATAAAACTCCCTCACTGGAAAAGTCAATGGAATATATATCAGCTATGTAAAAACCTGTCCATTCAACTCCTGTAAATTTAATTAAACCTGTATCGGTACTTATCCAGATATTGTTTTCTTCATCAACAGCAAGAGATCTGACAGAATTATAATCATAGCCACCGGGTGGATGTAGTTCAGGGTCATAAGGAATATCCGGTATATAATATTCCCACTGGTTGCCGTCATATTTAAGTAAAATGGTATCTGATGTCATATGCCATTTCAGGAACCAAATATGGTTATTCTGGTCAACAGTCACCGCTCCACAACCGCCAGACTCAATATCATAATAGGATGTAAATGATTCGCCATCAAAGCTGCATTGAGATTGCTGTGTAGCAAACCACAATATACCTGATTGATCAAATACTAAATCTTGAACATACTGTCCATAATGTTGAGGATTATTAAATGGTTCGTAATAAAATGTCCAAACCGGTTCATCGGCAACGGATAAACCCTCCACGTTCAAAAGATACCAGTGATCAGCATCCTCTCCATTAATAATATTAATACCCAACCAGATATTATTATCGTTGTCAAATGCGATAGAACTTATCTTATCATCGGGCAGTAATGAATTTGCAGGAGTATAAACTCTCCAATAAGTGCCATCAAATTTAGATAGCCCACAATTATGAGATGTTGCAATCCAGATATTCCCATCATTATCTTCTGCAAGTGCAGTGATAGTGTCCCCGGGCAACCAGGAATTTTCCTTATTATAGACAGTCCATACAGCACCATCATATTTTACCAGTCCTGCACCATAAGTACCTACCCAGATATTGTCATCCCGGTCTACTATTAAAAGTTCCATTGGATAATCCGGCAGAGCAGTGTTTTCATGGGTGTAAAAAACCCATTGAGGATTTTGTGCTTGCAGGAAAAAACTCACACCTGAAAATACTGCCAGAAAAAATATTGAATACTTCTTTTTCATGACGTATCTTTTTTAATTTATTTTACAAAGCCTGTAAGTATTATACTTTCAAAACTTTTACAGATTCATTGATAGCTTCAATACGGTTATTGACATGAAGCTTTTTATAGATATTTTTCAGATGGTATTTAACTGTATTGACAGACCTACCCATTTCATAAGAAATCCTTTGATTGGAATATCCTTTTTTAATCAGTAGTAAGATTCTGATCTCTTCCTGGGTCAGGTTTTTTTTTGCTTTCACCGGAGTTTGTTTTCAAAGTAAATATATGATTCATTTATACTATATTGTACTACCCAAACGGGTAGTTTTTTGCTTCAGAAAGGAAAATTTATTATTTGAAAAGAAAAGCCAGTGAAAAGCGGAATATTTGATTAAGCAATCGGGTGTAAAATATATTTTTCTCTGTGTTACTTGTTTTATTTCGGATAAAATGAATTATCTTTATGATGGAAAACATATAGAGTTTTATCCGGCCCGTTTTTTAAAGTATTTTTTAAAGTGTTTGTAATTCTTCAAACTTTATTCACTATTTCAATAGCATGTAGTAACTGACGATACGGTTTAACAGCATGCATTGGGTGTAAAAAGTACTTCTGACAACTGGTTCCTAACCTCCCGTTTTACAGTATTCCCGGGTTAATGGGGATACAAACAATTAAGAAATTCAGGAGGAAGATGAAAAATAAAGATTGTACCGTTTTTTCTCTCCTGGTTGCACTCATTCTGGGGTTTCTGTATTTTTTCATCCCGGCTGAAAAAGTAAAAGGGTCAAATGATCTCTCTGCCGAAAAAATCCTTCAGAATAATCTGCAACAAGCTGATTCACTGATGAAATCAGAAAATTATAAAGAAGCAATTCTTATTCTTAAAACATCTCTTGAACTGGCCATTGAAAACAACCTTACCCGGCAGCAGGCAATAATCTATAATAATACTGGCAAATGTTTATCGATGAGAAGCAATGATGAAGCTTCAAAAGAATATTTCCGGCGAGCTATTGAACTGGCCGGAATAATTAATGACAGTTTACTGCTCGGCAGTGCATACAACAGCATTGGCGTTGCTTATGAATACACCGGGAAAACTGATAGTGCCGTTTATTTTTTTGAGAAAGCTGTTTCCATAAGAGAATTAATTGGTGATATCGACGGAATGGCCGAGAGCTTCAGAAATATTGCACAGGTTTTAAGAGTATTGCAACGGTTTGATGACGCCGGAACCTTTTGCAGAAAAGCTTATGAGCTTATCCCTCACATGAAAAACTATAAAACCATTGCCAATATTTACAATGAGACTGCATATTTGTTTGAGCTGGAAAACCAACTGGATTCGGCTAAAATTATGTATCAGAATTTAATTGACATTTCAAAAGATAACAATTTTTACAGGGGTGTATCAGTAGGTTATACCAACCTGGCATATGTATATGAACGTGAAGGAAAACACACAGAATCCCTGGCTTTGAAAAAGGAAGGACTCGCTATAGATAAAATGCTTGATAATACCTACTGCATTATGACATCTTACAAAGCCATAGCAGATTGCTATTTTAACATGCAGGAATACAACAATGCTTTGCTTTATCTTGATTCAGCTACCCTGGTTTGCGATACCACATGGCTAAATGACATACAGGGCATTGAACAGGCTAAATACAGAAATTATAAAGCTATGGCAGATTATAAAGCCGCATTAACACACTTTGAGATGGCTTCATTGCTAAAAGACAGCCTTTTTAATGAAAAAAAACGTAAAAATATTGCCGAAATTCTTACAAAATACGAAACTGAAAAAAAAGAACAGCAAATTGCTGAACTGGATAAAACAAACCGGATTAAAACGCAGCAGGTAAAGATATTCAGGCTGATTATAGCAGTATTATTTATTATTGCCGCTACAGGGGGCATAATTGCATGGCTCATCATAAAAAACAGAAACCACCGGATCAAACAAATGAGTCTTGAATTAAAAAATTATGTGTTGCATTTGAAAGATTTTCATATTTCACACTTGAATGAACATGTGAATTCAGAGATCATAGTAAAAAAACTGATGGACGATTTTGAACTGACCCAGCGCGAAGCCGAAGTGATGGACCTTCTGGCCAGGGGCTGCCACAATAATGAAATAGCCGGAAAGCTTTTCGTATCAGATAATACCATTAAATACCACATAAAGAATATATACATCAAGCTTGATGTTAAAAGCCGGGTACAGGCCCTGCAAAAAACTATGCTTACCTTTTAGCATAAATTTCATCTTACCTGTTAATAAAAAACACTATTCTATCTGAAAACTACCCTTTCGGGTAGTACAAACTATTCTTTCTCTGCATACTTTTATTTCCCAAAGTACTTTCAAATTAATCATAAAAAATACTAATCCTATGAAAACATTTTTTCTTTGGATGGTTGCGGCAATTATGCTTTGTGGATTACACAGCCAGGCAGCCATTATAACTGTAAGCAATGCCCCCAATAGCCCGGGGCAGTATACCAACCTTCAGGAAGCACTCGATGCGGCAAATTCGGGTGACACCATCTATGTGAGTGGTTCAATGACAAGCTATGGCACTATCGATATTGATAAACAAATTACACTGGTAGGTGCAGGTTTTAACCCAAATAATCAGTATAACCTGAAATCTGAAATCGGATCAGTAAGCCTAAAAGCAAATGACGATCCGATTAACCCAACTGATGCTTCGGGAACAACAATTACCGGGTTTAAAATATCAGGAATTAGTGTTTCTGATAATAATATAAATGATATTAAGATTTTGCGTAATGAGATTACATCTTCAATTACCACGGGTTCGAAGTATTGCCAGGGTTGGATCATTAAAAACAATATTATAGATAGGATTCAAACTTACACTTATGCAACAATTTATGCTACAGACTTTGTCATCAGTAATAACATAATTAACAATTACATCAGATATTTTAAATCGAATACCATATTAATAGCCAATAATATATTCCCCGATGGTTTCTCTTTTACCGGGATTTCCTTAGCCACAATTCAAAACAATATCTTTTACGGAGGCACTACCTCAGGTTGCAACTATTGCACTTTTTTGAATAATTTATCTATCGGAGCAGATAATATTTTTGACTATAATGAAAATACTGCCAACGATGAAAATCTTGTTAATGTAGATCCTTTATTCATAGATGTTTCCTCCTATACTTTCGATTTTGCCTATGATTATCATCTTCAGGAAGGATCACCTTGCATAGGAGCAGGCACCGATGAAGAAGATATGGGAATTTACGGCGGTATGTATCCTTTCCCCAGCGGAGGAGATGTTCCTTTCCAAACCAGCCCCATGCCTTCTATGCCGCAGATTGTGAATATGACTATCCTGAATTATGTTGTTCCGGCAGATGGCACCCTGGAAGTTGAGATCAGCGCAAAAAGCCAGGAATAGCTTTTAATACGTTAATAACATAAAAATGAAAGCTATGAAGAAGTATTTATTTTTACTGATATATATACTGCTGTGGACCACAGGTAACAGCCCCGGACAAAACATAACACAGGCTGAGTACTTTTTTAATACCGATCCGGGTGTTGGAAACGCAATACCTTTGATTTTTACAGCAGGTGAAGAAGTGAATTTTTCTGCAACCATTTCCACAGAGGGTTTAGACGGAGGATTTCACACACTCTTTATCAGATTCCTTGATGAAGAAGGAACCTGGAGTATAGCCCAGGGACGAGCTTTCCTGGTAAACACCTACCAACCCGAACCCTATCTCCCCATGGTTGATGCAGAGTTTTTCTTTGATGATGACCCCGGTGTAAACAATGGAACACCTATTGCTTTTGAAAGTAATTTTGAAACAGAATTCATCAGGGAAATTTCCATGAATGATTTTCCTGATCTTGAACCCGGGTTTCACAACCTTTTTATACGGTTTAAGGATGAATACAATAAATGGAGTATAGCCCAGGGAAGATCATTTTACATTCCTGATACAACAGATACAGAGCCTGCTCTGCCATTAACCGCTGCCGAATATTATGTAGATAATGATCCGGGGTTTGGCATGGGAACTGCACTGGATTTTGAACCCGGCCTGGAAGTGGATGAAACTTTCCTGGTGCCTGTTTCAGGAATACCGGCAGGAGAACACCAGCTTTATGTGAGATTTATGAATGAAAATAATATTTGGGGTATACCGCAGTCTCATGGATTCTCCATTACTGATTGTGTTAGTCCCCAACCGGAATTCAGCTTTGAAAATGATTGTGTAAACAATGAGATAACGTTTATTGATGAATCCACGCAGGTAGACGAATCTGCAGAATACGCCTGGGATATCGGAAACAACGGAACAGTTGACTATACCACCCCGGGTGATATTACGCATGTATTTACTGCTTCCGGCTCATACGAAGTAAAACTGACAATTACCAATTCCGGCGGATGCAGCGGTTATGTTATTCATACAGTTGAAATCTATCCTTTGCCTGTGGCACCTGAAATATCAATTGAAGGCAGCACTGAAATCTGTGACGGTGATTCAGTTACTCTTTATGTGCCTGATAACTACGATACCTATCTATGGTCGAATGGTGAAGAAACATACCAGATCGACGTTACGGAAGCAGGAGATTATGATGTTACGGTTACCAATGAATATCAGTGTGAAGCTGTTTCTGATCTTGTTACTATTACTGTATTTCCAACCTATAGTGAAACAGATTTTGCATCGATTTGCAATGGAGAAACATTTACCTTCGGATCACAAACCCTTACCCAGCCGGGCGTATACACTGAAACATTTTCAAGTGTGTGGGGCTGTGACTCAGTGGTTGAATTGACCCTGGAAGTTATTATTGTAGATGTTTCGGTTACCCAGGATGGAATTACACTAACTGCCAATGCAACAGACGCAGATTATCAGTGGCTCGATTGCAATAACAATTTTGACCCCATTCCTGGTGC
>CAYXIT010000039.1:9661-17357 GCA_964465275.1 uncultured Bacteroidales bacterium
TGATCAGGATGGTTCTTATGCAGTAGAAGTTACTCAAAATGGTTGTACCGACATATCGGAATGTATACAAGTTACCGGTGTAGGGATAACTGATTATGATTCTGATAATAACCTGAAAGTTTATCCTAATCCTGCAAGGGGTTATGTGAGAATTGAAATTACCCGGAATGCTGAAATAGAAATTATCAACATTGCCGGAAAATCAATCTTCAAAAATCTTCTGCCGGCAGGATCAAATGTTATTTATCTGAGTAATATACCCCAGGGGGTTTACATTATAAAGTCAATAAGCAGAAAGGGTATAATAACAAAAAAACTTGTTATACTTGATCCGTAAGAAATGAAATTGCAAAAAAAAGTTACATTTCAATTAATCAATAGTTAGAAAACTCAGTTATAGCATTACTGGTTGCCATTCCCGCAAAGGTACCCAGCGCAACAATAACCAGTAAAATAATTACCAGCACCTTTGCAGTACTTTCCTTTGCTTGTAAGGATAGTACCAGGGCATTGTACGTCATCCACAGACCATAAGCACTAACTGCCAGACTTACCAGAGCAGCAAGGCCCGATGAAATAATGAACAGGAAACCCAATGCTGCATTAATGGGTGTAAGTACCATTAACGAGGCCACAACCCTTACATTGGCTTCATAATCGGTATTGCCGCTGCATATTGCTGAAATGATGAGCATAATTACTCCGCCGATAAAAAGTCCGATTACACCTCCAATAGCTCCCCCTACAAGTACCATTGGCCCTGAAGCTGCTCCCCAGAAACCAAATCCGGCAACATTTAATCCGGCAATAAACCAGATATAATTTATAACGGCTGCAATCACACTGTAAATCAAAGCCTTGATAACAGGTTCAGTATAGCCTCCTGTAACTGAAAAGGTTGAGAAATAACCTTTCGGATCGCGCAATGAGTGTATTGATTCTGCAATAAACTCATTAAAATCAAAGTTGTTTTCGTTCTTTTCGCTCATAATGTCTGTTTTTTTTTATTGACATCCGAAAGTAGAAAAATTTAACAAACAGTCCTAACTTATTGGGGCTTATTTTAATGGAAAGACTAAGATCATTTTACCTTCCGGTAAAAAGAATCAGAAAGATCATATTTTATTTTCGTTTGCTCTCCATCAGTTGAACCAGTTTTTCGGTTTGTACTTTGCGCGAAAATTTATTGATCTGATCCTGATCAGGAAGCCATTCCTTTTGTTTTAAAGCAAACTGCATAATAAAACGATACATCGCTTCATGATCATGATAGGAAAACATCTGCCCTGTGCGGGTTTTGTTCAGCACTATTGCAGCATCACCACTTTTGGGGCCGATACCCAATACAGGTCTGGATGCGGCCAGATATTCAAATATTTTTCCGGTAATTATTCCTTCATTTTGTGTTATATCGGGTACCACAAGTAAAAGCATATCGGCTCTTTGCATTTCTGTTATAGCCTCCTGATGGCCAATATGCCCTTTGAACTGAATTATATCAGAAAATTTTTCTATGAGTGGCTTTTTCCATCGCCGGCATATATTTCCTGTAAAAACAATTTTCAGTTCTTCCTTAATTTCAGCTTTTACTTTTTCTATTGCTTTAATAAAACCCGATAAATCATACTCATCTGAAATGGTTCCCACGTATGTCAGTTTAAAAATTTTGTCTTCCCGGGATGCCTTTGGCCTGGTAAAATCATCATGATCAAACCCATTAGTAACCACATGTATTTTTTCATGGTGCTCAACACCGGTTTTTTTGAGAAAGATTTTCCGCAAGAACTCACTCACTGTGATAATTATATCAGCATTTTGCAAAACAGTTTTTTCATATCTCAGATCTTTCTTTTTTATATGATGAAGATGCAGCATTTTATTGTAATAGAAGATATCTGTCCAGGGGTCTCTTAAATCAGCTATCCAGGTTAACTCAGGAAACAATTGTTTCATTTTCAGTCCGGCAAGCTGGGTTGAATGGGGCGGACTGGTAGTAATAAGAAACTGAATATTATATTTTTTTATTAGCTCACCGGCTTTTTTTACAGCAAAATAATTCCAGCCTTTACGGGCATCGGGTACAAAAAGATTTCCCCGCAAAAACCTGGAGATCTTGCTCAGCCATCCATCAGAAGATTCATTGGTAAAACCAGAGTAAGGAACCTGTTTTCTTCCAAAAAGTTTTTTATACAAGCTGTAAGGTTCTCGTGTAGTGGTATAGATTACCTGAAGATTATCCGGAACTTCTTTGAGAAGGGATTGATCGGTAACGGGATAGGTAGCTTTTGCAGGGTCAACAGTAATAACTATGGGTTCATATCCTGAATCGGGTAAATATTTCACAAACTTCAGCCAGCGTTGCACACCGGGGCCGCCACTCGGAGGCCAGTAATATGTGAGAATAAGTACCTTTTTCATGAAGATTAAAACTCAGTAAATTACATCTGTAAAAACTCCGGCAAAATAAAAAACCAGGAAATTCAGAATCAATTTCTATTCTGACTGATCATTCGTTGCAGCTTTTTCCTTCTTAAACACAGGCCTGAGTTTTACAACTGCAAAACCCAAAACCAGCAAAACAAAAATAATGCTGAAAACAAGGGCAATATTCTGACCTGCATAATACGAACGAGGCTCAAACCTGAATTCTACTTCATTGTTCTGACCTGCCGGCAATATCATGGCACGAAGGATATAATTTACCCTGAAATGATCGGCTTCTTCACCGTTAATGTATGCCTTCCATCCATCAGGATAATAAACCTCAGAAAAAACAGCAAGCTGATCGGCTCGGGCACTGTATGTATACACAAGTCTGTTGGGCTCATAGTCAGCCAGTTCAATTTGTCCGAGGCTGTCAAACTTTAATTTTGAAGGATCAACCTTATCTTCAAACCTTTGGTCAATGATTGCTTTAACGGCAGGATCAAAATCGTAGAGAGCTTCAATTTCTTCATCCGCATCTGCTACCCATTCAATTTCTTTCACAAACCAGGCATTGCCAAGGGCATCTTCATTGAAACTTGCGGCTGGCTGACGGTTTTGATCGGGTACAATGAAATATCGGGTATTGAGCATATTCAATATTTCCATATTTCCCTGTGTGATATGATTGTCAATCAATTCCTGGTAACGCTGCAGCTTGGCACCGTGATAACCACCTATGGAACTGTGGAACCAGCTTGTTGATGCATCATTAAAGCTGTTTACAGTAAGATTGTACACCCTGAAATGCAATTCATCATCCTCCAGTATTTCCAGATTGGCACGGGTGGGCTGATAAGGATTCTCTATCTGGCGTTTGGGTACAAAGTTTGAATCATCGAAATACCGGCGGTTTACAGGCCACATATCAACAACAATAAGTAAAGCAATAAGACCAACAAAAACACCTTTCTTTATTTTTTTCATTGCGAATAGGGCCGTAACACCCGCAGCAAGAAGAATGAATACCAGGCTGCGTAAAACATCATCTCTGAAAATACCTTTCCTTATTAGTTCAACCTGCTCAAAGTTCATTAATAACCCGGCATCCTTGGTGTTTTGCAAAAGAGCTTTTTCAGGATCACTATAAAAACTCAGGAACATTCCGGGGGCCAGGTATAAAATAAGGAGTAAACCACCGGTAAGGCCCAGTGCCCAGTAAAAGGGTTTATCCTTTACTTTGATCAGATCAGGATTTTTATACCATTTATACATACCCAAAAAGGCAAGTGCCGGTATACACATCTCAGCAATTACCAGGGTCATACTTACCGCCCTGAATTTATTATATCCCGGAACATAGTTAATAAAGAACTCGGTAAGCCACATCAGATTTTTTCCCCAGGCAAGTAATATTGATAAAGCAATCGCCAGCAAAAATCCCCATTTTACGGGTCCTTTTACAAAAAAGAGTGCAAGAACAAACAGAAACATTACAACGGCCCCAATATATACAGGACCTGATGTAAAGGGTTGATTGCCCCAGTATTTGTTTATATAATTACCAGACTGAAGGCCCTCAATAATAAAATTGATAAAAGATGGTGAATATTGATCAAGTACTTCCCTGGCTTCTCTTTGCCGACTGGCAGTACCTTGATTTGCAGCAATCAATTCGTCGTATAATAAAGGAGAAGAAGCACCCCCCTTTGCATTGGGGACAAGCAATGTGAGCGTTTCTTCAATGCCATAGCTCCATTGTGTAATATAATCGGGGTCAAGTCCTGAAGTATTGGTTCGGTTGCCCGTGGTGAGCTCTGTGCCGCCGCGCATAGTATGCTCTGCGTAAGTAGATGTTGACCAGAAGTTACCGATATTCAATGCCAGAGCAATGATAGCTGCAACAAGCAAAATTCCTGTTGCTTTCATAAAGTTTTTAATTCTACCATTACGGATTTGCTCTGCCAGCTCAAAAATTCCGTAGAGTACCACAATAATCAACAGATAATAGGTAATCTGAAGGTGGTTTGAATAAAGCTGTAAAGCCAGAAAAACAGCAAATAACAACCCTCCGGAATAATAATTTCCGCGGAAGGTATAAATAATAGAAGCAAAAACCGGAGCCATGTAAGCTATGGCAAGAGCTTTGGAATTATGCCCAGCTTCAATTATAATAAAATGATAGGAAGAAAAAGCAAAGGCTAGTGCTCCCAGGAAGGCTACCCATACATTTACTTTAAGTACCAGCAGGAATATAAAAAAGCCGGCGAAATAGAGAAAGATCATATCTGCCGGCCTTGGCAGCCCAAGAGTCATTATTTTATGCAGGTAAATAGCAATATTGTTGGAATATCTTACTGATATCTGAAATGCCGGCATTCCTCCAAACATGGAGTTTGTCCAGAGAGCTTCTTCCCCTGTTTCTTCGCGGAAATCTTTGATCTCCTTAGCCATTCCCTCAAATTTCACAATATCGGATTGAAGCAATCTTTTGCCTTCCAGAACAGGACTTACATAAGCGATGCTAAGAATGAGAAATATCAGGACAGACCCCACATAGGGCAGTATTTTTTTCAGATCTGGCTTTTGCATGATGGTTTTAAATTGAAATTTTCACTTACTTTTCTTTCTCGCTATTTTTATTTCGTTTCTTCTCCTCATCAACATCTTCAAAATCAACATATTCTCCTACATCATCAAGGGATTTATTTCTCTCATCTGATCTTTTATAAGTAATATGTACTTTTGATTTTCCTTTACCTGTAGCTTCTTCTTCCTGCCTGAGATGGGGATTACGCTCGTAGAATTTTCTTTTAAATCGTTTAAGATACCATTTTAATATCCAGGGTAAAACATAATAGGTAAAAAGCCTGAATACCAGGTATATCAATATAAATGTAGCTAAAATACGCAGTAACGACATTTGTAATATCAGTTATTAAATTAAAGTTTAGAATGTAAGTAGTTCAACAGTAATTGAAAAATTGGTATCAATTTTAATCCTTCCGTTTACTGAAAGCAAACAAAAGTAAGAAAAAATTTTAAGGGTTTTAAAGGGCGAACAAGACGAAGAAATCACCGATAAAAGCAAAAAGAGATTGTTTCAACGATTTGAAACAATCTCTTTTTGACCAAAACCTTATGATTAACCAAATCTTACTTATGAGTCTTTTCGCTGGAAACAGAAAGACTTTTTCTTCCCCTGGCTCTTCTTGCCGCAAGAACTTTACGACCATTGGCAGTTGCCATTCTCTCTCTGAAACCATGCTTATTTTTCCTGCGTCTTCTGGAGGGTTGATATGTCCTTTTCATTACTATTTATATTTTGCTGTGAATACTTTTTCTTACCGGTCCTTTTATTTTATGCTGCTTTTATAAATAAACAGACTGCTCTTTACAATTTTATCAGAGCTTTATTTTTAAGGACTGCAAAGATAGACATTACTTTTTTATTCACAAATCCTTTTTCAGATTTTTTTCAATCCTGAAAAAAGACTTTCACAAGTAATTAAATCTCATTAAATCCATCGGGAAATATCATGAATCGAGAAAAACACCTTCGTTAATTTCATAGTAGTTTTTCAGCAGATCTGCAGCAAGACATGAATGCACGGGAATTACACCAGCCAATGACCCCGGAGTAAACATATCCCAGTATTCATCAGGACAAGTAAAAATGCCATGTTCCTGTGACAAACGATTCACATAAATGGGTTTCGTGAATGGTTCCCATCCTTTTTCCGTAAACCTTACAACTTCACCATATACTTCGTTGTCGTCCATTTTTATCGAATCCTTAGACAGATGGACTGCACCCCCATACAACACTATTTCATTACGCTGATGATGCCTGGCCACAACCGGGGTAGCCACAGCTATAGCAATATGATCCCAGTCGCAGGATGCAAGATGATACTGCATGAGATCGTAAAACACAAAATTGCCCGGCCTGATTTCATCAATACCCGGAAACTCGTTCATCAAACTACAGCTTGGAGTATCACCCCACGATACAATTATCCCGGGATAGTCTTTCCGGAAGTGTTCTGTTAATCCTGCAAGTGCTTTTGAACCTTTAATGAAAATTTTTTGCACATCATTGAGCGATGTAATATGATAAGTATGTCCTGCATGTGCAACAAAACCCATAAATCTCAAATGGGGGTTTTCAGAAGTTTTTTGTAAAACCCTTTCTATACTAGTTATGTCATTTATATCAAAACCGGTCCGGTGACTTCCCACATCAATTTTAATATAAAAATCAACAAAGTTGACAAGTTTTTCATTGAGTGCATTCAGTATATAAGCATCGGAAATTAATATTCCCAAATGCACCCTTGATGCGAGTTCATTGATTTTATTTATTTCTCTTACGTTTACGGGAAATGCCACCATAATATCCTGCCAGTTATCCTGTGCAAAGTATTCGGCCATGTCAAGTGATGAAACAGCAATTTTTTCAATTCCTGCATCAGAGAACCATCTGCCAATAGCGTGCGATTGATGGGTTTTAAAATGCGGCCGGAAGCTTACATTGGCTTCACGGGCTTTTTTTTCCATTTGCCTGATGTTGCGGCGGCACTTGTCTTCATCTACCACCGCCACAGGCGAGACAATATCATCCATTTTGGGTTATTAAGTTATTAAGTTATTGAGAAAATGAGAAAATAAGAAAGCAGGAAACTAGGGATTAAGCTTCACTTAGCAGGAACATGAATTGTTTCGTGCTTCGATATTCGTTATTCGAATTTGAAACTTCAGTCTTCCGTCTTCCTGCCCTAATTCCCTTTACCCCATTTTTTCTTCAACAAGTTTAATGATTTCCTGTTCCTTTTTAATGGCTGCATCCTGAATCTCCCGGCCTTTCTCAGTAACATCCTTTACAAATGCTTTGTCTTCAAGGTCGGCTGTATTGATACGGACATTCATAAAAGCACCCATAACGGCAGTGCGGGCGCAAAGTGCACCCACCCCGGCGTCAGTAACAGAAGCAGGATTTCCTTTCTCAACCATTTCCTGTATTATATCCATACTTTCGTATGCTTTCTGCATTACTTTAAAAGGAACTTCAATAGCATATTTTGTTGCATCCTGAATAGCTTGCTTTCGGGCTTTTTTCTCCTCATCGGTTGACTTTGACATACCAAAAGCGTCCATAATACGATTGAATGAACGGGTATCTTCATCAACCAACCATGTAAGTTCATCCTTGATAGCTTTGCCTTTTTTGACAAATTCACAGGGATCCACGCTGATCATGCCATCAGGGCTG
>CAYXIT010000039.1:17367-26152 GCA_964465275.1 uncultured Bacteroidales bacterium
TGCCCAATCGGAAAATTCTTCCCAACGATCATCCCATCCGCGTTTGTGCGAAGAAATATTGGCAACCATTGTGGCAAGAGATATTCCCAGTGCTCCGACATAGGCTGACACGGAACCCCCTCCTGGAGCGACAGACTCACTTGCAGTTTCATCTGCAAACTCCTGCATTTTCATATCTATAAGTTTGTTACCTGCATCTTCTTCGATCATATATTCAATGATCTTTTCTTTGGGATTAAAAGGTTTCAACTCATCAAGACCCATAGATTTCACAGCGATCTTGATCAGTTCAGCTTCTGAAACACCCACACTGCGTTGTTGTTTACGCAGAAAATATTTTCCTGCATCAACCATAGCCTTGAGCGGAACAAGACCTACCAGTTCTGATCCGGTAACCCTTATACCCCTGGTAGCAGCCTTTTGCTCTACTTCAACAAAGGCTACATGTACCGGTGTAATAGAAATATTTGTCAGGTTCATGGATATCTGTGCAACACCATATTCTTCGATGAACCAGCCAATGGCCTTAACTGCTTTTAGTGTTCCCGGAATATATACTTTATCGCCCTTTTCATCGGTTACAATCTTACCTGTAAGGGTGTTACCTTCGCGTTTTACACGGCCTTTTTCTCTTACATCAAATGCAATGGCATTAGCGCGGCGTGTAGAAGTGGTGTTCAGGTTTATGTTATAAGCCACCAGGAAGTCACGCGCTCCAACGGCCGTAGCCCCGCTTTTTGCATTGAATTCGGCAGGTCCGAAATCCGGCTTCCATTCAGGATTTTTCATCTTATCAGGTAAACCTTCATATTCGCCGCTGCGGCAATTTGCCAGGTTACGGCGTTTTTTCTCGAATGCAGCATTCTCATAGCAATATACAGGAATGTTTAGTTCATTCCCGATTTTTTCAGCAAGCTTACGGGCATATTCCACAACCTCTTCCATGGTGATATTTGCCACAGGAACCAGCGGGCATACATCAGTGGCACCCATACGGGGATGTTCACCCTTATGCTTACTCATATCAATCAGTTGAGCTGCTTTTCTGACAGCCCTGAAGGCAGCATCAATTACTTCTTCAGGTGTACCTACCATTGTAACTACAGTGCGATTGGTTGCTTTTCCCGGATCCACATCAAGCAGTTTTACTCCATCTACCGATTCAATTTCATCAGTGATCTGCTTAATGATCCCCATGTCATTTCCTTCACTGAAATTGGGTACACATTCAATAAGTTTCTTCATAGTTCGTTTGTTTTGTTTTGATATTTAGGGGTCTGGATGTTTATTGGTTGATTGGTTGATTGGTTTTTAAATATCTTAGTCTTAATCTCAATCCCGGATCGCTATCGCTCAGCCTTAACCTTAACCTTTCATATGCGAAATTATAAAAAAAAAGCCACTGGTTTTTCCAATGGCTCCTGTTTTCAATTAAGAATTTCTTATACTCTTCTTTCCTTAATTCTTGCTTTCTTTCCACGAAGTTCTCTGAGGTAGAATATTCTTGCCCTGCGCACAACACCACGACGGTTAAGTTCAATTTTCTCAATAAAAGGGGAATTGATAGGAAAAATTCTTTCTACTCCAATATTTCCTGATATCTTTCTCATAGTGAAAGTTTCAGTGGCACCACTTCCTCTTCTCTGGAGAACTACTCCCTGAAATGGCTGGATTCTTTCCTTGTTACCTTCCTTGATTTTATAATGCACAGTAATTGTATCTCCGGCTTTAAATGCAGGGTATTCTTTTTTTTCAGTTATAAAATCCTGCACAAAATTCATTATTTCCTTCTGGTTCATGACTCTGTATTTTAATCGTTATTGCTGAGCGCCGTGCCCGGGGATTATTTCAAAATGATAGGTTTACAAATATTTTTCGTAAAAGGGAGTGCAAAGTTAGATAAATAATTGAAATAAAAAAAGAATATGATTTAAATTTCATGTGGTTTTTAAAAATTGATTGCTCAATGTTTTCCATGGTTTTAATAATCACATAAAATCATCTTTAAGTAAATCGGGGCGTCTTCTGCGGGTTCTTTCCAGAGCCTGATCGTGCCGCCATTCAGCAATTTTTCTGTCGTTCCCCGAAAGAAGTATTTCAGGAACTTTCCATCCCTTATAATCAGCAGGCCTGGTATACACCGGGGGAGAAAGCAGTCCATCCTGAAAAGAATCGGACAATGCTGAGGTTTCGTCACCCAGGACACCGGGTACTATTCTCACAATACTATCGGTAACCACAGCTGCAGCCAGTTCACCTCCTGAAAGCACATAATCGCCAATACTTATTTCGCGGGTAAAAATATGCTCGCGAAGTCTCTCATCTATGCCTTTATAATGCCCACATAGCAATATGATATTTTTCAAAACTGATAGCTGATTGGCAATGGGCTGATCAAACCTTTCACCGTCCGGAGTCAGGAAAATGATTTCATCATAATCACGATCCTTTTTGAGATTTTCAATACAGCTAAGAACAGGCTCGATCATCATTACCATTCCCGCACCACCACCAAAAGGATAATCATCAACCCTGCGGTGTTTATCGGTAGCATAATCTCGTATATTATGAAGATGAATTTCAACCAGTCCTTTTTCCTTTGCACGCTTTACAATAGAGTGAGAAAAAGGACCATCAAACATTTCAGGGAATATAGTAAGAATATCTATGCGCATCAAAATAACTTTTAAGTGCAAAAGTACTGATTTTTAGAAATGCTTTCTGATCATCATCTGAGTTCTGCAAATATTATATGGATAGGATTCAATTTTTATTCATACTTTTATTTTGAAAAAGTTTTAAAAAATATGGAACAGGAAAACCATCTCAGGTTTTATGACAAGCTTGTCAGAAAAGCCGGATTAAAAAAGCAGGTTTATCAGAATACCCTCGAAGTTTTTCAGGAACTCAAACTCGTTGCTGATCTGATTCGATACGAAGCTGACCGTAAGCTTACCGAAGAGATGCATAATAAGATCAGGGTAGAATTTCAGGATAATGGCGATTTTGAAGCTGAATTAAGGTTTGCGGGTGATACGCTTTTATTTATGATGCATTCCAATGTTTTTGAATTTCCACGGGCACACGATGTTATGAAAACACCCTACATCAAGGAAGACCCAACCCGTTCGTTTTCAGGTGTAATTAATATCTACAATTTTCTTACCGATTCTTTCCGATATAACCGCGTCAACGATCTGGGTTACCTGGTGGCAAGGGTATTTATCAATAAAGAAAAACATTTTCTTGTGGAAGGAAAGCATCAGACCGGATTTTATTACAATCAGTTTATGGGTGAACCCATCCACCAGAATGATATTCGTCGTATCATTGACTCAGCTATACTGTATAGTATTGATTTTGATTTATTACTTACTCCTTATGACCTGGTAAAAGAGATCAGTGTTTCGGAGGTCCAGGAGAATTCAGCAGAAATGAAGGTACGCACCGGCAAGCGCCTGGGCTTCAAATTTCAGGCCGACCATGATAAAACACCAGGCTAAGACTAATATCCAGGTTAGCGATAGCGAAGTTGAACGAAGTGAAATCCCGAGACTGAAAGAATTCGGGATTGAGATTTACAGAAAAAGTCAAACTATTTTCTTCTAAAGAGCGCTAAATTGTCCCATCTTTGAAAAAAAATCCCACAATGTAATTCCGGCAGTAACCGAAATATTGAAAGAGTGCTTGGTGCCAAACTGCGGTATTTCAATTGAGCCATGGCATTGTTGCAACACATTATCCTGCACACCCTTTACTTCATTACCAAAAACAAGCGCATATTTAATATCTTTGCCAGGCTGAAAGTCCTTCAGCGATTGGCTTTGCGTGGTTTGTTCAAGTGCAAAAACCTGATAATCTTCCTCCCGTAATGCATTTACAGCATCAACAGTATCATCAAAGTATTGCCATTCAACTGATTCGGTGGCACCAAGTGCTGTTTTGTGTATTTCTTTATGGGGTGGGCAGGCTGTAATTCCACACAGAAGTATCTTTTCAATCCTGAAAGCATCAGCGGTGCGAAATACAGAACCCACATTCATCATGCTACGAATATTGTCAAGCACAATTACCAGTGGAAATTTTTCAAGCTCTTTGAATTTATCAGGACTTACCCTTTTAAGTTCATCCATGGAAAGTTTCTTCATTATCAGTCTTCCTTCAAAAGTTTCTCAACGAGTTCAGCAGTTCCTTTTCCTGCCTTTTCCCTGATCACTTTCACTCCGGGGATATGTGAAACAGGTACTTCAGCCGGATCAATCAGATAAACAGGACAGCCGGGAGGTGTGTAACCTACAAGACCCGCTGCAGGATAAACATTCAAGGATGTACCAATAATCAGGTAAATATCAGCAGTAGATGACAGCTGAGCCGCTTCAGGAATCATGGGCACGGGTTCGCCGAACCATACTATATGTGGCCGGAGCTGTGAACCTTTCTCACACTTATCCCCTTTTTTCAACTCCCATCCATCCAGATCGTAAACCAGGTTTTCATCAATGCTGCTTCTCACTTTCTTCAGCTCGCCATGAAGATGCATTACTTTTTTGGAGCCAGCTCTTTCGTGGAGGTCGTCAACATTCTGGGTAATGATGTGAACATCGTATTTTTCTTCCAGTTTAACCAGAGCATAATGTGCAGCGTTGGGTTCAACTTCATAAAGCTGTTTGCGTCGCTGGTTATAGAATTCCATAACCAGATCCTGATTTCTGACCCATGCTTCATGAGTAGCTACTTCCATTATGTCATATTTCTCCCATAGCCCTCCACTATCCCGGAAAGTACTTATGCCACTTTCGGCACTAACTCCTGCACCGGTAAGTACTACAATGCGTTTTTTTGTCATATCAAAATTGTAATATTTCAAATACGAAAATAGTAAAATTCGGATAATAATATTCAGGACAAGTAGTTTATGACCTATCGTCTTAAAACAGAAGAGAATAATATATTTATGGAATTTTTAACCAGGATTATCACATAACTATACCAGTATTGAGAAATTATTCAGCTGAATTTTCATGACTGATTAAACCTTTCTTAATGGCATATTTTATTAAACCGACAATTGATTTTGTTTTTGTTTTCGTAAAAATATTCCTGCGATGGGTTTCAACTGTGCGTTCTGATATGAAAAGTTTATCAGCAATCTGTTCATTTGTAAGTTCTTTTGCAACAAGATTCAGGATTTCCTTTTCGCGTGCTGTTAGGGGAGCTAAATCATTGTCTTTGCTTTCAATTAATGGTTTGGCTGTGCTTATGCTTTCAATCATGATTGACTGAACATCACGTCCGAGGTATTTACCTTTTTCGGATACTATTTTTATTGCCTCCAGAACTTCATTCATGTTTGTTCTTTTCAGAATATAACCAGATGCCCCTGCTTCAATCATCTGTGTTATAACCGAGTAATCTTCATGCATAGTAAGAGCAATAACCTGTATTTCAGGATATTTTTCCTTTATCAAACGCGTTAACTCTACTCCTGTTTTTCCAGGCATATTAACATCTGCAAGAACCACGTCGACCTGGCTTACCTCCAGAAAACTCATTGCATCATCAACCGAATTAACTCCGCCTGCAAACTTAATATCCGGTTCATCATGTAAAATAGATCTAATGCCATCAATAATTAACTGATGATCATCAACTACCAATACATCAACAGAATTTTCAGACATATTCTTCCTTTTTGACGGGTATAACTATCGTAATGATGGTACCCCTGTTTTCCATAGTATCAACAAAAAGCTCCCCATCCAGATTTTCAACACGCGAGCGGATATTACTTAATCCTCCTCCTTCAGAAATAAAAGTTTTATTCAATTCAAACCCTTTACCATTATCTTCAACCATTACAGTAATTTCTGACTCATTTTTCAGGATCTGAAGGAAAACATCCGAAGCCTTAGCGTGATTTATTGCATTATTCAGTAACTCCTGAATGGCTCTGTAAATGGTATTTTCCAGAAGACTATCAATGGATCCATTCATACCTACAATTTCAAGATCCACGCGTATTTGACTACTTCTGTTAATCTGATCAACCAGTTCTTTTACTGCTAATATAAGACCTTTCTCTGAAAGCACAGATGGAGCCAGGTTATGAGAGATAGTTCGTAATTCATTAAAAGCAGCATCAACACTTGTAATTGCTGAAGATAACATTTCATTTTGCCTGCCAGGGGAGAGTGTTCCTTTCTGTTGTATTGCGCTAATATTCAATCTTGCCACCGAAAGCATCTGTCCCAGTCCATCATGCAATTCCTGACCTATTCTTTTCCTTTCGCGTATTTCAGCCTCAAGCGCATCTCTTGATTTTTTTTCAGTCAGGGAAATAATAGTTTTCTGTAACCGGTCCCTTTGTCTGAATCTCAGATTATGATAAATTAAAACTCCACCAGTAAGAAGCAACAATAAAATTGAAAGTATTGATATAATGATAATGTTTTTAATTTTGATCTGCATTTCTTTTCTGTCTATCTCCAGGCTTTGTATCTCTTTTTCATGAATAAGCTGCTGCATTTCACGCATGTTTTTCTCTTCGGCATGCTTTAATTCAAGATGATATATCTGGTGTAACCTTTCCCGATCGAGAGATTCATCCTTCATTTGGTTAAAAATACTTTGGTGTTTAAAGGCACTTTCATATTCCTGCATTTGCTTGTAAATATCAGAAAGATTACTATGTATCTGATATTCAAGTTTATTATTTCCAATACTTTTTGCGATATTCAGGGCCATATGCGCATAATCAAGTGCAATTTGCGGTTGTTGAGCTGACAAATATAGTCTTGCATAACCAAGATTAACCCTTGCCACACCATACTGATAATTAATCTGTGTAGCCAGATTCATAACATCATCAAGGTAAACTTTTGCAGAATCATAATCACTTCTCTCTACCAATATTCTTGCCCTTCCTTCCAGTGAGATACAGAGCCCATAATTATCGCGCGTTGCTTTTTTTATTTTAATGGATTCATCAAGATAATATTCAGCTGAGTCAAGCTTTTGATTATTAAGATAAATATAACCCAGATTGGTTAGGGTTGCTCCCATACCAAGGCTGTCATCAAATGCCTGATAATCATCATAAGCTTTGAAATAAAACTCAACAGCTTTTTCATTATTACCCAATGCACCATATATGATACCAATGTTATTTATAATTCCTGCCCTTTTTTCTATATTTCCGGCTTGTTCATTATATCCCAATGCTTTAAAAAAATTATCCAGGGCTTCTTTGTAACTACCAACATGCCAATGGGTTAATCCAATATTATTGTAAATATTACCCGTCTGCTCGAAGTTTTCAGTTGCAATGGCAAGGTTTAGGGCACTGTTATAGTAATAAAGTGCACTATCATATTGTGAACGAACATCATTAATAATTCCCTGAAGATTTATTGTCTGTATCTCATATTCCCGGGATTCTTCTTTTGCAGCAAGCTCCAATAAATATCTTGACATAACAATTGCACTGTCAGGATTAGAATATATCATTGACTTACAAACACTTATAAGGCTATCCAGATTTACACCATCAGCATTTTGCTGTTGTATCCACATTGTCATCTCCTTATTTGAGTTAATCTGACAAATAGAACTTACTGAATAAAAAAATAATAAACCGATAAGTAAAAAGCTTTTAGCCGACATAGTTAACAACTTAAAAACTGATTAGAATAAAAGATGAAAAAGCAGACAGCTGCAAGGAATTTTTTTGCAAGATCACTCCTTTAATAACTGTTAAATAACCATCCAAAAGTATTGATATCTTATTAATTATGAAAACAAAACTGATTTCATCTAAAAAAAATACGTGCTGCCCCTTAGTAAAACTAATTTAAAATCACTACTGGCACGTATTGTATTTAATGTTAAACGTTTTCACTTTTGTTGCCCACTTAAATTTTGTAAACCAAATAGATTATTAAAACCAAAAAAAATGTCATGAAAAAAAATTACCTAACATTTACAATGCTGCTGATTTTCAGTGTTCTTTCGATCACCGGGGCATCAGCAAATGACTGGCTGGTAGATTCATTATCTACTGATCCTTATCTTGATGATCGTTTTACAAGTTATTCTTTCGCAATAGGTCCGGATAACACGTATCACTTTGTTTTTCAAAGGTTTGATCATGAAGGAACAAACGAGAATGGTGGATTTACTATTTATTACATGTCAAAAGCCTGTGGTGAAGAATGGTCAGAACCTGAACCTATTCACACTTTAGGGGAAAGTACTGTTTCACCTTCTATAGTTTGTACTGATGACGGTACAGTATATGTATGCTACCAGAGGTACATGCCGGTTGACTACTGGAGTGATGTAATATACATTGCCGAAAGGACTGAGAATGGATGGGAAAGGGAGCAACTTCCGACACCTACTGATCTTCAGAACTGGATGCCTCGAATGGCAGCAGATGCCGAAGGAAATTTCCATATAACATGGGTTGCAACACCACCTCAGGATGCCGGAAACAAGTGCTTCGCTTCACGTGATGATGAAAAGTCAGGTTGCGGGGATCTAAATGTTGCTTATGCTACCAACATGAGTGGTCAGTGGGAAACTCAACTGCTAGAGGATATACCCTTGGGAAATTATGGTTTAGGTGCTAGTCCTGAGATACAGGTTTCGCCTGAAGGCACAGTGCATATGGTAATGAGAGGAATAGATCCTCATACCGATCCTGAATGGCCGGTTTACAGAATATATTATACAACCAACCTGGAACCCGGCGGTTCAACCTGGGAATATCAGATGTTCCAAACAG
>CAYXIT010000040.1:0-14736 GCA_964465275.1 uncultured Bacteroidales bacterium
TGAAAAAACCGCGAACAAGGCCCTCGTCGACATCATGAAAAATTACATGGCCAATAAGAGTTTTTCAAGAGGGACGCATGTGTACGGGGCATCTGCCTCAATGGTTTTTGTAATCAGCTGCCGGTCGAGTACCTGTATGATTTTTGCCGGGCCTTCTTCTTTAATTAAATCAAAGACTTTAACCATTTACCAGCATAAAATTTAATCACCACAAAAAGAACAATAAACATGAACCGTAATCTGCAACCCTTACAAGGCAGACTCCTGATAAGCGAACCCGCTTTACGTGATTTTTATTTCAGCAAAGGAGTCGTGTTGCTTATTGAGCACGAGCAAGAGGAAGGCTCTTTCGGTCTAATCGTAAACAAACCCATTCATTTAAAACTAAATGAGGTAGTAAAGGATTTCCCGAAAAATGATTTCCCGTTATACCTGGGCGGTCCGGTTCACCCCGAACGACTCTTTTACCTGCATACATTAGGTGAACAACTTCCCGGAAGTTTAAACGTCTTTGGAAATATTTACTGGGGTGGCGACATTAATAAACTGATGGAACTGATTGACCTTAAACTTGTAGGTCCTGAGCAGGTAAGGTTTTTTATCGGTTACTCCGGCTGGGAAAAAGGTCAGCTGAACCGTGAAATGGGAGAAAAATCATGGATTGTAACCCAGGCAACGCAGGATATTGTGCTTGCCGGTAGTCCTGAAGCTCTTTGGGGCAGCATCCTGAAAAAACTGGGAAACGATTATGCTATCTGGGCCAACTTTCCTGCTGATCCTATATTAAATTAGTATCGATACTGAATTTTATTACAAACAGGCTCTCTTGTAAGCCACCTTTCTGTTGATATATCAGGGATTTGTATTGCCAAAAACCAGCGCTATAATATGATCCGGCTTAACGCTTTCTCCTTTGATTATGCAATGGGCCTGATTATAATAAGGTTCACGCTCATCAAGCTTTTTCCTGATGTAGGTGCGTAGTTCCTCCGTTTCAAGACCCTGGATCAGCGGTCTGACAATCCTGGCTTTTTCAAGCCGGCTGGTGAGGCTGCATTCGTGCATACGCAGATACACTGTAACACCTTTTGAGTTCATTACTTCCATATTATCATCGTAGCATGGTGCTCCGCCACCTGTGGCAATAACCGCATTGCGCTCAGAATTAAGCTTATGTAATAACTCTGATTCCTTTTGCCGGAAATACTCTTCTCCCTTTTCTTCAAAAATACGCTCTACGGGCATGCCTTCCTGCGCTTCCAGTTCTTTATCCATATCCATAAAATCCCATGAGATCTTTTTAGCCAAACGTTTGCCCAATGTCGACTTGCCGCTTCCCATAAACCCGATCAGAAATATTATCATAATTCTCGCTTTATATTCCGAAATTAAGAGTGCTAAAATTATACGAAATTTACCTATTTCCAAAATGATGAACTGCAATATCCACAGTAATTTCAAGCTTTTTCACAAAAAGAGGGAGAAATTATCATTGAGGCTCAGGGAATAACCCTAATTTTGCAGAAACATTAAGCACTTATGAAAATATTCACCGTTATAGGAGCCAGACCCCAGTTCATCAAGGCTGCTGCCGTATCCCGGGCAGTTGAAAAAGATTTATCAATAAACGAAGTCATTGTACACACCGGCCAGCATTTTGACGACAATATGAGCCGGGTATTTTTTGATGAACTGAATATTCCCCGCCCCCTTTATAATCTCAACATTCATAGCCTGAATCATGGCGCTATGACCGGACGTATGCTGGAGCAACTGGAAGAACTTTTGCTAAAGGAAAAACCTGATGTTTTACTGGTATATGGCGATACGAATTCTACCCTGGCCGGTGCCCTGGCAGCAAGTAAATTACATATACCGGTGGCTCATGTGGAAGCCGGTTTGCGCTCCTTTAATATGAATATGCCTGAGGAAATCAACCGTATCCTTACCGACCGTATAAGTACTTTTCTCTTTTGCCCTACTACCGAAGCCATAGAGAACTTACAAAAAGAAGGCTTTGAAAACCATGCATGTCATGTGGTTAACTCAGGAGATGTAATGTACGATGCAGCTTTATATTACGCTGACAGAGCCAAAACACCCGCAGCAAATATTCCGGATAACTTTATTCTTGCCACTTTGCATCGTGCTGAAAATACTGATGACATGCAACGTCTTACAAGCATATTTGAAGCTTTTAATACCATTAGTGAAGAAATGCCGGTAGTGCTTCCCCTGCATCCCCGCACACGGAAAATCATGGAAAATAATGGTCTGAAAAACAACTCTAAACAACTGATTTTACTTGAACCTCAGGGTTATCTTCAAATGATCAGTATGTTAAAAAACTGCAGGATGGTTATGACCGATTCGGGCGGTTTACAAAAAGAAGCCTACTTTTTCCAAAAACCATGCATTACGCTTCGCACAGAAACCGAATGGATTGAGTTGGTGAATTCGGGTGTGAATAAACTGGGCAGGTTTGAGAAAGAAAACATTTTGAACGCTTATAAAGAATTCTCTGGCTCACCGGTAAATTTTCCTGAAAACCTATATGGAAATGGTAATGCATCACAAAAGATTCTACGATTTCTGAAAGAGTTTTATTAAATTTACCCGCATATTAGCCATCCATTAAAAATATAAATCGGGGGTTTTGCATGAGTAATAACGATGCATTAAGAAAATCAGAGAAAAGATATCTGCTGGCCCAGCGAATGACTTACACTTTGCTGGCCATTATACTTTTTTTATATGGTTTGATAGCCATCCGGAATTTTCTGTATCCGATAGCATTTGGTTTTTTACTGGCCTACCTGCTATTTCCCATCGCTAACTGGCTGGAAAAAAGAGGAATCCCCCGGATACTTGCCAACTTTATTACCATAATCGCAGTTCTGAGTGTTCTGGTAAGTCTTATTTTGCTTGCTTACAGTCAGGTAGCGCCCATTGCAGGTGAATTCCCCAAACTGATTGATACGGGTATTCAAAACATGTCGGATATGCTTGCCCGTATTGGTGAATATTTTGGATTTGACAGAAGCGAAACAAGCAAACTGATCAGAGATCAAACTTCATCGATCATTGCATCTGGTGGCGAATATTTTCAGGATATTTTCAGTTCTACAGCCAGCACTATTGTGGCATTGGGATTGCTTCCCGTGTATATTTTTCTTTTTCTCTATTACCGTACAAAGTTTGCTTACTTCCTGCTGAAAATTGCCGGCCCGTCAAGACGAAAAGAAACCATTGATATACTCAGGGAGATATCAAAAGTATCAGCACGGTATATGGGAGGAGTAATTGCTGTGGTAACCGTATTGTGTTTTCTCAACTCGCTGGGATTATGGATCATTGGAATGAAATTCGCCATAGCGCTAGGGATCGTTTCGGCATTTTTTAATTTCATTCCCTATTTTGGTACTTTGCTGGGAGGATTGGTACCCTTTCTCTTTGCTCTGCTGGTAGAGAATAATCCAGGACTGGCATTCAGAGTTGTGATCCTTTTTATCATCATACAGTTTATTGAGAATAACATCCTTACTCCGAATATCGTGGGCGGAAATGTAAAAGTAAATCCCTTCTTTATTATCACCGGCCTGGTAGCCGCCAGCATCATCTGGGGTATACCCGGTATGCTGCTTATTGTGCCCTTTCTGGCTATTGTCCGTATCGTCTTTTCACACATCGATTCCATGCGCCCCTATGCCTTCCTGCTGGGTGAAGAGGGCACGGCGAAGCATTCGATAACGATGAATAAGATAAAAAAGCTGTGGCCGTGGGCTAAAAAAAAGGTTGATAAAATACAAGATAAGAATTAAAAAGATTTGTGGGATCAATTAAGATCACATCCTCCTCACGACCCTCCTGAATACCACCGGTAAACGTCTGCCAAAAAGCAAGGCCGAAGCAATACATACCAGAGAAAAAGCAAAAACAGTATAGGGCACACCGATGTACTCTGAGATCCATCCTGCAGCCAAACTACCCAGTGGGGTTATGCCCATAAAGGAAAGACTGTAAAGGGCTACTACCCTGCCGCGCTTGTCTTCATCAGAAATGGTCTGGATCAATGCATTGGTACTGTTGAAATGAACGATCATTCCAAAACCGGTGGTAGCCATCATAATGAATGAAAGGGCCCTGATGGGAGAAAGAGCAAAGATGCCCAGTCCGATGGCAAAGATAAGTGCTGTCCGAAAGGTGGTAACCGGAATGGTATGCACATGTTTTCGGGCTGCCAGGTAAAAAGCACCCGAGAGTGCTCCTAATCCCAGTGCACCTGTTAACAATCCAAGGAGTTCTGATCCTCCTTCCAGCACATCAGCGGCAAACACGGGCAGCAAAGCCTGGAAAGGTAATCCGAAAAAACTGCTGAGCATAACCAGGGTCAGCAAATAGCGCAGCGGTTTTTCACCCAGTGCATAAGAAATCCCTTCTTTCAATTCGCGCAAAATGGAACCCTTTACTTTTCGGGCCTTCTGCTTATCAACCTTCATTGCAAACAAACATACCAGCACAGCGATAAAACTTACACCGTTGATAAAAAAGCACCAGCCCTCTCCTACAAGTGCAATAAGAATACCCCCAATGGGTGGACCAATGAACCTTGCCAGGTTGTACAATGATGAATTGAGTGCAATGGCATTGCCCAGATCGGCCCGGTTGGTGATCATATCGGGCACGAATGAATTTCGGAAAGGAGTATCAAAAGCAAGGATAGTACCGTTCACAGCAGCAAGGGTAATAATCATGGGTACCGTAACAACATCAAGCAACACCACAAAGGCCAGTACAAATGCCACCACCATGGCTGCAGCTTGCGAAATGATGATGACCTTGCGGCGGTTAAAACGGTCAGCGAGTACACCCGCGAATGGCATGATAAACAGGGATGGTATCTGTTGGGCAAAGGCCACAGTTCCCAGCAACAAGGCTGAACCAGTAAGCCGATACAACAGCCAGCCCATGGCAATATTCTGCACCCATGTACCTACGAGCGAAATGCTCTGCCCATAATAGTACAAACGATAGTTGGGATACTTGAATGCCCTGAAAATGGTTTTCAACGTACCCGGTGCTATGCCTATGCCACGGAAAATCATCAAACAATGAAGTTATTTGCGGGGCAAACGTACGGATTTTTTTTGAGATTGGGATGGGGTAAGAGATGGAACGAGGATGACGCAGATTGTTATGATTAGTTTAGTGAGGGCATGATGGAAAGTCATACACTCAACGATAACCGTCAGGGTATGACTCCAAAGTCATGCCCTGACTAACTTTCTCTATTAATGCCTGACTATACATCATTTCCCGGCTCATAAACCATAAGTCCTAACTGCTCTATTCTTTCACGATTTATAAGTTTACCTTTTCTCAAACCTGTAACATCAGGAAAAGAAGAAAATTCCCAATCTGAATTATTGCCAACCAACCTATCCTTAAGTGGGTTGAAAAGAATATAATTGTAACAAACATTGGGATACTCCTTTTCAGGAATATGATTGTTAATATGTGTTATACCATGGGAAAGAAACCATGAAAATGCTACTCTGTAATTGCAATTAACACAAATTGCTTTGGTTTTCTTACGAAAAAGTGATCCGGAACTATTTTGTTGCCTGTTAATCGCTCTGGTATATGAGCGAAGCATTGTACCAATCGATGTGTTTAATGAAATACTATCGTTTAAACGATGACTCTCAAATCCAAATTGTGATTTGTTTATTTCAACCGCATTTACATAAATCATAAGGTGAAAATGATTCGGCATCAGACACCACGCTAATAAATCAGCGTAAGGTAACACATGAGATTTTATCTTTTTGAGAAAAAACAAATAGTTTTCGCGAGAGTAGAATATTGGCTGGCGGTTGTTTCCCTGATTAAATACATGATATATGTAGTCTTTTTCGAAAAGCATATTCTTCTCTTGTTGATTACACGATAGATTAGTCTTTTTAGTGAGGGCATGACGGAAAGTCATACCCTCACAATAACTACCATCGGGAATGACTCCAGGTCATGCCCTGACTAAAACATTTTTTCCTAAATCTATTTCTGCACCTGAAGCTTCCTTACAAAGACTCCATCATCAGTTACAACCGTTATAATGTAGATTCCTGATTGCAAGGGGGCATCTATCTCTATCTCAGAGATGTTTACATTAAGATTCAGCAATTGTTTACCGGTAATTTCTGTAATGGTAATGTGGTTCATTATGCTTTGTGAACGCAAGGTAAAACGATCCTGTGCCGGGTTGGGAAATAATTGAAGGTTTGTAGAAATCAACTCATCCACCCCGGTTTCCGGATTGAAGTTGGCTGTCAGTGTAAGATTAGCCCTGGGCATAAAGAAATGATGATCAGGATCGTTGGTTACCTCATTCTCCCCATCGGTCCAGTTAATAAAACTGTAGTTTTCTGCTGCTTCTGCAAGAATAAACACATTGGCATTAGGCAGGTACATTCCGGCTCCTTCAACTGTTCCACCGTCAACAGGATTTATTACCAGTTCCAAATTGGATACCTCTGGCATAATACCACCAGGAACTGCCGCCCAGTCCCTCCATAATTCCAGATCAACATTTTCAAGTACAAATTCATGATTGGGCCCTCCTTCCCACTCGCCGCCTTCCCAGCCTTCATTAAGGAAGTATTTGAACTCATATTCTCCAGAAACCAGCTCAATTGTACGTGTAAAGATCATGGAATCATCAACCCTTTCCAGAAGTTGTACATCAGGTTGAGTTCCGGGTTCTGCCCATTCAATCATCGAACCTGTTATAAAAAAATCATCCACTTCCGGATCAAAATACCCCTCTGCTTCCGAAAGATCGAGATTAAATGTAACCTGATAAAATTCCGGGCCGGGTTCTTCTTCCATTTTCATAAAACCGTTGCGTGTATTATTTCCTTTGTAGGTTCCAAACAGTACATCGGCTTCCTCAAGGGTGATCCCCAGGTTCCAGACATTGATAACGGCAGAGTCGCTTGGACTGAAAGTTTGCTCGTAGGATAGTGCTACCAGGTTAAGCATACCGTCGCCGGTAACATCGCCCAGGTTGGCACCATTCATAAAGGTGAAACCGTCAGGCCTGAGAGGAAAACCCGGTAATTCGCCGCTACCATCAGTATAATAAGCATGAATAAATCCTTTGCCATCGATCATCATATTGGAGCCAAAGATCAGGTCGTGTTGTCCGTCAATATCGATATCTGCAACAGAGATTAAGCTCTCCAAACCACCCGATTTGGAGATAGGGAAATCAGGAAGCATCTCTCCTGATGTATCAAAGCCAAACAACATGGGTGCAGGAGTTTCGCCTATGGGCCTGGCAGTAAAGATCTCATAGATGCTGTCGTTGTTTATGTCGGCCAGTGTGGGTGGATGATACGTCCAGTTTGCATCGGGTACTGCTACCGGCCAGCCTTCGCGGTAAGAGCCATCGCTGTTCCTTACATAATATTCCGGTGAAGTGCCATGAGTAGCTCCCACAATGCTCAAAAGGCTATCGCCGTCGAAATCGGTAAGCAAAGGCGATTGGTAAGAAAATGAAGTACCTGTTGATGCTACCGGGAATCCGGGTAAAATTTCTGCATTTAGATTAAAGGCATACATAGTACCATTGGATGCGCCTGCAATGATGTTCATTTCACCGTCGTTATTGATGTCGCCCACCGAGGGGGTAAATGCAGGAATGGAAGACAAAACCACCGGCCAGTTTTCGTTGAAGTTGGTGCCGTCGGCTTTCAGCACATGTATTTCATTAACGGTGCGGACACCAAAAATGATCTCCATCTGTCCGTCTCCATCCAGATCGGCCAGGGCAGGCGCACTTAATAACCAGTTATTATTAATGCTGACAGGCCAGCCGGGCAGAACATTACCATCCTTATCAATCACATAAGCTCTTCCATTATTGGGGATACCTCCGGTAAGCTGCACCAGTTCAAGTTGACCATTACCGGTAACATCAGCTACCGAGGGAGGATAGGTTGCAGTACCGGTCAGTTGCATCGACCAAAGCAAATCTCCATTACCCTTATAAGCATAAAGTCTGCTGTAAGATGCGACCAGAATTTCATCAACACCATCACCGGTGATATCGGCTAGTGTTACACCCCTGAAATTTTTAAAGTTGGGATGGGCTGCAATTCTTTTAGGCCAGTTTTCCAGCTGCTCGTAATCTGTTTTCTGTTTCTGATAATACAAGTATTCTGCTTCGGAAATAAGTATTTCTTTTACCTGTACCTGACTGTTCTCATCAAGCCATGCCTGACTGGCCATTTTTTCCTGGCTCCAGGTATTGATTGCTATGATTACAAAAATTAAAGTATATATTTTTCTCATAATACTGGATTTTGGTTTTTGATAATTTGGATTCAAATTATATAAATCAAATATATGTAATAAAAATAAAACTTACTAGTATTTTATTTTTTAAAAAATTAACTTACCGTAAAACCGGGGAAATAATAAGGAGAGCATTATGGCGGATAAGAATAAGGATAGGTGAGAGGTTATGCCAGTATAATATATCGGTCGCAGAATATTTTTAAATGCAAAAAAGCACCGTTAAACTAGTAATTCTTACCAAAAATTCCTCTGCCTGTTAAAATATTGTTCGCAAACGAACAATCCTTTTTCAATAGCGGACAATTTTTCTTGGAAGTATTCTTTTTTATCATTTAGTATCTATTGTATATTGTTGTCTTTTAATATATTACAAATTTTGGCACAAGATTCGATAATATCTTATCAGAAATCGCAAAGCAAATAAAAAAATAAAAACATAAAAAACTCAATGTCATGAAAGCAAAAATTTTAACCCTCGCAGCCATCCTGATGATAAGTGCAAATTTTGCCAACGCCAGCAAAGCAGTAAAAAGCTTTAAAATGGTAGATATAAAAGGTAAAATTTACGAAATCCAGATAAAAGTTGAAAACCTTAGTGAAACATTTGAATTTGACACCAGGGTTATCTTCAAAGAAGTTACACAAAAAGAAAACGGTCAGCAGGAGATGTTGGATATCAGACCCTTCATCAAGCCTGAAAAGGAAGTAGAAGAAGAATTATTCTAAGAATAAAAATAAGACTCCTTCATAATAATCTCTTCATAGTTTTTTGGTTTGACCGGGCTTCTTTCCCAAAAGAAGCCCGGTTTTTTATGCAAACAGATCTGCTGCAATACCATCGGCCAGAAATTTTCCTGAAGATGAAATGATAAGATGTGTTGAAGTTTCTTCCATTTTGCCTCTTTTTAAATGGTTTTGAGCAGCGTGCATCATCTTCTTAAAATAATCACTCCCAAAGCGGTTTTTAACAAGCTCCTTATCAACTCCCCACATGGTGCGAAGGGCAGTCATCACATACTCATTGTATTGCTGATCTTTGTCAAGATGTTCCTGTTCAAAGGGAGGAAACTCATCCTGCATCAGTTTATCAATATAACTGCAGGTATTGGCAATATTCCAGCGACGCATGCCATCGCGGTAACTATGCGCCGACGGGCCCAGCCCCAGGTAAGGAACTCCCGACCAGTAACCCAGGTTATGCCTTGAAAAATAGCCGGGTTTTCCGAAATTGGATATTTCATAATGCTCGTAGCCATATTTTGCAGTTATTTCACACAATATCTCAAATTGTCGCGCCGATTGTTCTTCATCTACCGGGGCTGCTTTACCTTTACGGATAAAAACTTCCAGCGGAGTTTTCTTTTCTACGGTGAGACTATAAGCAGAAATATGGGGTATGCCATGCGAAATCAATTTTTTGATATTCTCTTTCCATTGCGTATCGTTCATACCCGGAGTACCATATATAAGATCAGCTGTTATGTTTTTAAATCCGGCTTTCTTTACATCAAGCAAAACCTTTTCAGCCTGTTCTGCGGTGTGGGAGCGGTTCATATACTTCAGATCCGCTTCATAAAAACTCTGGATGCCAATACTCAGGCGATTGACCGGAGTATTATTACGGAGGGCGACCAGCTTTTCCGGGGTCAGATCATCGGGATTGGCTTCGAGCGTAACTTCTGCATCGGGTATGAGCTGGTAATATTTAAAAAGCTCAAAGAAAATTTCATCCAGCTCAGAGATTTCCAGTAATGATGGAGTACCACCACCCAAATAAAGGGTATCCAGACTTACTGTCTCCTCATTATCTACTTTAAGAAAATCCTTTTGAAAAGCTATCTCTTTTTTCAATGCCTGCACAAATTCAGATCTTCTTTTTTGCGAAACAGAAAAATGAAAATTGCAGTAATGGCAGGCCTGGCGGCAAAAAGGGATGTGGATGTATATTCCGGGCATGTTCTATCATCTATGGTAATACCACAAAGTTAACAAGAGAAAAATAATTGACTGGCAAATTAAAACTTTATTTATATTTGCAAATGTATGAACATTTGAACAACTATGAATTTGAAAATAGATCATTTAAGTGTAGTGCCCATACATGCGCAGGTGGAAGAACTGCTTCGCAAACTCATTGAGAAACCGCCTTATTGCGACGGAAGTTACCTGCCACCTGAATCCGAACTGGCCAAAAAATTAGGTATCAGCCGCAATACCGTCAGGCAGGCAACCAATAAGCTGGAATACGAAGGCCTTATCATCCGGCGCAAAGGTAAAGGTACAAAGGCCGTGCAAAAAACCGTTACCACCCAATTGAGCAACTGGCACTCCTTTACACAGGAAATGAATGAGAAGGGAATTGCCTTTATAAATTACCAGATTGAGTCGTATAAAACTTTCATAAGTGAAAAAGTTGCACGTTTTTTCAACCTGCCCGAAAAAACAGAAGTAATAAAACTCATAAGACTTAGGGGCGATTCAGAAGGTCCTTTTGTTTATTTTGAAAGTTATTTTCATCCCCGAATCGGTATTACTGCCGATGAAGATTTCAGCAAACCACTTTATGATATCCTTGAAAACAAATACAATACGCCTGTGTCGCTTTCACGTGAAGAGATCACTGCCCGCAAGGTAAAACCAGATATCGCTACCCTTCTCAATATATCCAAAAGCGATCCGGTACTTATACGCGAACGGTTTGTTTCCGACCCCGGTGGCAGACCTGTGGAATATAATATAGGCTATTACCAGGCTGACAAGTTTACCTATACCATAGAAATACAAAAAAGAACATGAGCAACTTAGTTATTGGGGCTGATATAGGCGGGAGCCATATAACCTGTGCATTATTCGATACAGATAAGAAAACTTTTAAAACCACCAAAAGATTTCGCAGAACGGTAAACAGTCAGGATGCAGGACATAAGATACTGAACAACTGGTCTGAAGCCATTGGCGAGGCCATTGAAGATTCAGGTGATATTGGAGTCTTCGGAATAGGATTTGCTATGCCCGGCCCCTTTGATTATCCAAATGGTATCTCACTCATAAAAGGGGTGCATAAATTTGAAGACCTTTACGGATTGAATATTGGTGAAGAGATCAGAAAAAGACTGGCATTACCAGATGATTTCCCGGTCAGGTTTCTCAACGATGCTGCGTGTTTTGCCGTAGGCGAATCTTACAGGGAGCGGGCTCTTCAGCATGAAAGGCTGCTGGCCGTAACACTGGGGACCGGTTTTGGCACTACCTTCATCGAAAACCATATTCCTGTGGCCGGCAGATATGGCATACCCGATGACGGCTTTCTTTACCATATTCCGCTCGAAAATGCCACCGCTGACGACCATTTCTCAACACGGTGGTTTGTAAAACAATGGAAAGAAATCACCGGTGAAGAAATTGAAGGGGTTAAGCAATTGGCGCATTCAACTGAGAAAGCAACTCAGGCGAAAGCATTATTTCACACATTTGGAGAAAAACTGGGGATATTCCTAACTCCCTGGCTATCAAATTTTAATTCCGATTGCCTGGTACTCGGTGGAAATATTTCTGCAGCACACCCCTTATTTGAAAAGCCCTTAGAAAATGCTTTTAAAACATCCGGACTCCAAGTAAATGTTCTATTGTCAGAGAATTCCGAAGATGCTTCCATAACCGGAGCTGCCATGCTCTGCAACAATACATTCTATCAAACACTTTTTCCATCTTAACTTCATCAATCATAATTTATGACAACACGAAAGATTTATCTTTTCAGCATTATTCCGGTCCTGTTCTCATTCTTTGTAATGAGCTTCGCCGACCTGGTGGGAATTGGTGTTGATAATGCCAAAGCCGACTTCCAGATAAGCAATGCCCTTGCACAACTCATTCCCATGGCTGTATTTATCTGGTTTTTCCTGTTATCGCTGCCGGTGGGTATTTTGCAGGACCGTATAGGGAAGCGAAACATGGTAAACATCGGGATGCTGATAACCGCCGCAGGCCTTATGATCCCCTTTTTCTTCTATTCCTTCCCCATGTTGCTTGGTGGATTTGCCTTGTTAGGAATAGGAAACACTGTGCTTCAGGTTTCGGCCAATCCTTTACTTATAGATGTGGTGCCTGAAGAAAGAAGTGCCAGCTTCTTGAGCTTTTCACAGTTTATTAAATCCATAGGCTCTATGGTAGCTCCCTTTCTTGCATCATTTTTTGCAATTTCAACAGGCAACTGGAAGTTAGTCCTGCTGGTGTTTGGTATTTTTTCCATCCTGTCGGCAGTATGGCTCAATTTTGTGAAACTGGATGAAACCTTTTCATCAGAGCAAAAAGCTACCTTCAGCTCAGCCTTACGCCTGCTCAAAACACCCTACATCCTTTTAATGGTTCTGGGTATATTTTTCGTGGTGGGTGTGGATGTGGGTATCAATTCCACTTCCGGACAGTTTCTGATGGAAAGAATGGGTATGGATGTGGAGCCCGCCAAGCAGGGACGCAGTCTTTACTTTTTCGGTAAAATGCTGGGCACATTCATAGGGGCATTGTTGCTGACCAGGTTGCATCCCGGTCGATTTCTGTTGTTTTCAGCAATTGCAACATTTGTCATGATACTGGCCTTTATCGCGTCACCAGGTATCGGCTGGGCTCTTACAACCATATTTTTAATTGGCATGGCTGCATCCAATATATTCCCCATTATATTTTCTGTTACCACCAACAAATTTAAAACAAGGGCCAATGAAATAGCCGGCCTGATGATTATGGCAGTATCGGGCGGGGCATTCATCCCACCCATTGCAGGCAAACTTACCGATATGTATTCTATTACTACCGGTATATATGTCCTTGTATTCTGTGCAGCATACCTGATTTTTGTTGCTATTTATGCACTATTGAGAAACAGCAAAACAGAAAAAGGTCCTTTTGAAAATTAATAAAACAACCATGAGCTCATGAGTGTCATCACCAAAGAATACAGAAAAACAAGCCAATATCTGCTGCCTGTTCAAAAGGCAAAATCTGGTAATGGTGGTTATGACATTTATCCTACCCACAAGCTACACGAGGGAACAATCGAGGCAGGTTATGCGTCACTGGCTGCAGAAATGCTGCCACATAAATACATCATTCTTGATGGATACCAGGGAGTGTTTTTTGACCGAACAAAACAGGAATTAGAGAATCAATTTAATACTGCAGATAAAAATGTGCTTTGGATTGACATACGGCAGGCTTTGAAATCAGCCACCGAAACAGATGATATGATTGCTCCGTTTCTGGGTGGGGATGACCCTTTGTTTGGCACACGCACTACTTTGCAGCTTTCCAATTTTTTTGATAAGAAAAAGCTAACTAACCTAAGAAAGACCGCCAATCAATCTATCCACGATATTACAATCATTTATGGGCCAGGTGCTGCCCTTTCCGGAGTTGACGGCATGCTGGTTTATATTGACATTCCCAAAAACGAAATTCAATACCGGTCACGTGCCCGCAGCATAACCAACCTGGGAGCCGAGAAGCATCTGGACCCCAAAGCTATGTACAAGCGATTCTATTTCGTTGAATGGATCGTTTTAAACCGTCACAAGGAAAAAATTCTACCGCGGGTTGATATTTTTGCCGATGGACAACATGCAGAAACCATCACATGGGCAAAAGGTGAGCATATCCGCCAGGGATTACACCATATCAGCAAAAATGTTTTCAGGGTGCGCCCGTGGTTTGAGCCGGGAGTCTGGGGCGGCAGCTGGTGTCTGCAGAATATTGATGGGCTTAACCGGGATGTTCCTAATTATGCATGGTCCTTTGAGCTGATCGTGCCTGAAAACGGGCTGATTTTTGAAAGTTCAGGACTTTTGCTGGAAGTCTCCTTCGATATGCTTATGTACAGTGAAGGAGCTAATGTACTGGGAGATGCCTTTGAAAGGTTTGGAACAGAGTTCCCCATAAGATTCGATTTTCTGGACACTTTTAACGGTGGCAATCTTTCCGTTCAGGTGCATCCTACAGAAGAATACACCCTGAAACATTTCAACGAAAAGTTTACCCAGGAAGAAACCTATTATATTCTCGATGCAAAAGAAGATGCGGTTGTGTACCTGGGATTCCAGGAAGACATCAATGCTGAAAACTTTGAACAATCGCTTCGCAACAGTTTTGAAAGAAACGAGAAAAGGCTATGGATACGCGTGTTTAAAAGGAATGGATTATATTGCTAATCAATCAAAAAAACCAGATATTGTTTCAGGAGCTTCTATTGGTTCAATAATTGGACATGATACCAAATGAAACATTACTCAAGCCATTCAATGGATCATAGAAATAGTAAACTTTTAATGCACTTGAACCAGAAATTTGATAACCTATGCCAATACCAAGATCTACTACAGG
>CAYXIT010000040.1:14746-15352 GCA_964465275.1 uncultured Bacteroidales bacterium
TTCGCAACAGTTTTGAAAGAAACGAGAAGTTAGATATGGCGGGATTCGTACAAACGCTTCCTGCAAAAAAACACGATCTGTTACTGATTCCCCCGGGCACCATCCATGCATCGGGTAAAAATAACATGGTACTGGAGATCAGTTCCACCCCTTACATTTTCACCTTTAAGCTTTACGACTGGTTACGCCCCGACCTTGAAGGCAAACCACGACCACTCAATATATCCCGTGGGATGGAAAACCTTGATTTTGAAAGAAAAGGTTCCTATGTTGAGAAAAATCTGGTATCCAGGCCCAAGCTTATTGATCATGGTCCGGACTGGGAAGTTTATCATTTACCCACCCACGCTGAGCATTTTTATGATATTCACCGCATGCACCTTAAAACCCGTATGGAAGTTTTTACCCAAAATAAGGCCCATGTAATGAGCCTGGTGGAAGGCAGCTCCATAATTATTGAAACACAATCGGGGCAAACCATGCGGTTCAGTTACGCGGAAACCTTTGTAATACCGGCTGCTGCCGGTTCATATATCATTATTAATATTGCCCCAATAATTACTGCAAGTGAAGTCAATGCATCACCCAACAAATGCAGGTATGCCG
>CAYXIT010000040.1:15362-21148 GCA_964465275.1 uncultured Bacteroidales bacterium
ATATATCATTATTAATGAAGGTAAAACAGAAATTAAAATCGTAAAGGCATTTGTTAAATAAAAACTTATCTTTAAATCAAATCTCAGTATTATGAAACTTTTAGCTGTCACTCTTATTCAACTGGTCATGATGGCTTCAGTCATTGCCCAGAGTCCCGGAAACACCGGCACTACTATTGTAAATGGTTATGAAGACAAAATATCGGGGGTAGATTTCTGGTATCATTCGTCTATCCAGGTAGCCAAAGAGAGCATGCTCATACGCGCCACCGATGGCAACTCAGGCATGGAGTGGAAAACCGCTGCCATACCTGCCGATGTGGACACAGAGTATGTTACTTTTATCTGGTTGGCCGGAATAGGCTCATCGCCGGGCATTGCCAGTTTTGACCTGGCCATTAACGGGCAAAAGAAATTCACCTTCTGGTCAGACGGCAGCGATGAATGGAACCTGAACGCCAACGATGGGTCTTCGCTTTCTTTTAAAAGCGACATGATCGACCAGCATGGCGACCGGTTCGGATTCATGCGCCTGAACATACCTGTGAGAAATCTTAAAAATTATGAACCCCTGGCTCTCAAGGTTACCGGCGGCAATTTCAATAAAACATCGTGGTACATGACCTTCAAATTCCCCCTGGAGAGCGGATTAAATTTCAGATCACTTCCGGCCTTGACGCAGATTGACGGAAAATACCATCAACTGGGGATTGCCGGCATATTTCATGTAGGTGAACCTGCAAGGGCAAAGATCTTCATCAATAATGCACTGCTGGAAGAAACCCATGTGGATTTCGGTTATAACCATTTAAGGGTACTAATACCAGCTATTGAAGAAATTCAGAATGTGACTTACCGGCTTGAAATTGAAGACCAGACCTGGTCAGGATTGCTGGAACTGAAACCCGTAAGAAACTGGCAGGTAAACTTTGTACATCATACCCATACCGACATCGGATATACCCGCTCACAAACCGACATTCTGGGTGATCACCTGAGATTTATTGACTATGCCCTGGATTACTGCGACAATACCGACCACTTCCCCAAAGAATCACAATTCCGCTGGACCTGCGAAGCATCATGGGCCGTGGATGAATACATCAGAAGCAGGCCGCAATCGCAGATTGATCGTCTGCTGAAACGCGTTGAGGAAGGCAGAATCGAAATAACAGGTATGTACTTTAATTTCAATGAGCTGCCTGATGAGCAGATCCTTGCAGCTTCATTGCAACCCTTCAGCCGTTTCAGAGATCTCGGTATTGAAGTAAAAACGGCCATGCAAAACGATGTGAACGGTTTCGGCTGGTCGCTGCTCGATTATTACCACGATCTGGGTGTAAAGTATGTAAACATGGGTACGCACGGACACCGCGCATTGATTGCATTTGATGTGCCTACCCTTTTCTGGTGGGAATCTCCTTCGGGCAAACGCATGCTTGCCTACCGCGGCGAACATTACATGATCGGAAACACACAATTTAAAATGCACGCCGGTGATTTTAATGTCTTTGAAGATGAACTGCTTACTTATCTGCTGGAGCTGGAAGAGAAAGGATATGAATACGACCTGATCTCCATGCAACACTCCGGATTCATCACAGATAATTCACCCCCATCCATTGCACCGGCACAAATGGTTAAGCTTTGGAACGAAAAATACTCCTGGCCAAAGTTGAAAACAGCAACCGCCACTGAATTCTTTGAAGAGATGGAGGAAAAGCATGGCGACAGCTTCCAGGTGATACGTGGTGCATGGCCCGACTGGTGGACCGATGGCTTCGGTGCTTCTGCCCGCGAAGTTGCTGCCACCCGCAAAGCCGGCAGCGACCTGATAGCCCATACTGCCGGGCTTACTATGGCAGCGCTGAAAGGTGCCAGGATGCCCGAAAAAATACACGACCGCATCGATGCCACCAACAGTGCTCTGCTTTTCTATACCGAACATACGGTAGGATATAGTGAAAGCGTAAGAGAACCCTTCCACAAATACACCCTGGAACAAAGAGGCATAAAAGAATCCTACGCCTGGGAAGCATGGCGCCGGGCCAGAATGCTGGGAGAAGAAACCCTGGGACTGCTCCAGAGCTATTTCTCCCGGGAAGAAAAACCTTCGCTTATCGTTTTCAATACCCTGAACTGGAATCGCAGCGGTCTGTTCACAACCTACATCGATTATCAGTTTATCCCACGTGGGGCCACACCTGTCATCAGGGATGAAAATGGACAAACGGCCAAAGCTCAGGTAATTGAAACACACTCCGATGGCGCTTACTGGTCAATCTGGGTGGATGATGTTCCGGCATTTGGATATAAAAAATACATCATAGAAGCGAATACCCCTGCAAGGGTCAGCCCACAGCAACCTGACCAAAAAAATATCATTGAAAATCAGTGGTACAGGATCGTGCTGGATCATGAAAGGGGTGCCATTACCAGTATTACTGACAAGGAGTTAAATCTTGAACTGGTAGATCAGGATTCAGAATGGAAATTCGGTGAATTCATTTACGAACTACTCGATAACCGCTCAGAAATGGAGGCATTCTACCTGGAAAACTACACCCGGGAGCCCTTGGAAAAGGTTTGGTTTGAAAGGTTTGAAGAAGGAGATGTATGGAATACGCTCCGCTTCATGGGTAATACTCCTGCGGCAAAACGCGACGGAGCTTATGCCTTTGAAGTAAGGCTTTTCAATTCCGCAAAAAGAATTGACCTGTTCTATTTTATTGAAAAAGAAACAGTAACCGACCCTGAGGGCATTTATAACGCCTTACCGTTTGCTCTCAAAGATGGGGTACTTGCTTTTGACGTGCAGGGTGGCGAAATGAGAGCCGGCATCGACCAGATCCCCGGATCAACCAACGACTGGAATACCGTGCAGAACTACGCCCGACTTTATAATGGCAACGCACAGATCATGATAAGCTCGGCTGAGATACCTCTGATGCAATTCGGTGGCATCAACACCGGCCGTTTTACTGCCGAAGCCACACCAGAAACGACACATATCTACGGCTGGCCCATGAACAACTACTGGGTAACCAACTTCAACCCCGAGCAGCATGGCGGCATGGAATGGACCTATACCATTACCAGCACCGAAGGTAACAGTATGCATGATGCAACAAGATTTGGATGGGGCCATCGCACCCCTTTCCTTGCACGTGTGCTTCCAGGAGGTGGAACGGGTGATACCAACTGGCAGGGTTCATGGATTGGTGGCTGGCCTGAAAATATCTTGCTTGTAAGCGCCATGCCTGCAGAAGACGGAAAATCTGCCGTTTTTCATGTGCGGGAGACCGGTGGAAAAAATGGCTCATTCCAATTGAAAAACAGCGTTTCCGGAAAATCCATGAAAATAAAACAAGTGGATGTCACAGGTCATGTGTTGACAAACGGCAGCACGAATTTGAAACCTTTGGAATCTAAATTTTTCAGGGTGGAGTTTTAAAACTATTGTATTATGAAAAAATCAATTTTTCTTCTTTTGTTCGCCGGAATACTCTTGGGCTGTTCCACGTCACCAAACGAATCAATCCATCTCATCGTCGATGGTGAAAGCGACTATTCCATTGTAATACCTTCGGATGCATCACCCGAAGAACTGCGTGCTGCAACTTTTCTGCAGGATCACCTTGCAAGGATATCAGGCTATAAACTGCCCGTTGTTCAGTTTGATGAACCGGATCCAAACCTTTACATTTTTATCTCAAAAAGTGATGAAATTACAAGTGGTGATGGGTTTTCCATTTCAACTTCTGATGGAAATATCCACATAAAAGGGGGCGCTGACCGGGGATGTATTTACGGAGTAGCTGAACTCCTGGAGCATTATTTGGGTGTAAGGTATTACAGTCCACATTATGTTGTGATTCCTGAGAGGGAGAACGTTTCACTTCCTGAAATAAACATGGAAGATTCATCTCCCAACACCTACCGCAATATCAATGGTTATTTTGTGATGAACCAGGATTATAAGGACTTTCACAGACTGCATGATATTGATGATATGTTTGCCCGGGGATATTATGTTCATACGTTTCACAGGCTCATCCCCTGGCAGGAGTTTTTTCATACGAACCCGGAATATTTTGCTTACATGAACGATAAGCGCATCATCGATCAGCTTTGCCTTTCCAATCCGGAAGTGCTGGAACTGGTTAAAGAAAAAATGCGGAAAGAAATGGAACTGCAGCCCGACAAAAAGGTCTGGTCGGTAAGTCAGGATGATAACTTTTCCTATTGCCAGTGCGAATTGTGCAGTCCTGTCATTGAAGAGGAAGAAAGCCCGGCCGGACCCATCATACGGTTTGTAAACCAGGTGGCTGAAGAATTTCCCGATAAGATCATTTCTACACTGGCCTATCAATACAGCAGAAAAGCACCTGTAAAGACAATACCCGCCGATAATGTACAGATCATGCTTTGCACCATTGAACTGAGCCGCAGCAAATCCATAGAAAATGAACCCACCAGTGCATCTTTTCTTACGGATATGGAAGACTGGGGTAAGATCAGTAATCATATTTATTTGTGGGATTACACGGTAAATTTCAACCATTACATCACGCCATTTCCCAACCTTCACGTACTTCAGCCTAATATTCAGCTGTTTGTAAAAAATAATGTGAAAGAGCATTTCCAGCAATCCAATACTGGAGTTGGTCATGCATTTTCCGAATTAAAAAGTTACCTGCTGGCTAAACTGCTCTGGAACCCCGATGCCAATGCTGATGAAATCATCCATGAATTTACCGATGGATTTTACGGTGAAGCAGCCCCGTGGATCAGAAAATACATCCTGCATCTGGAGGATGAAATTCTGGAAACAGGCGAATGGCTGGATATTTATGGCCCTCCAACCAACCATCAGAATACTTTTCTTTCTGAAGAAAATCTCTTCATGTATAACCACTATTTTGACCAGGCAGAAAAGGCTGTTGCAGGCCATCCTTATCACCACCTTCACGTGCGAACCGCAAGAATGCCGCTGCAATATGCCATGATGGAAATCGGGAAAAGCGATATGTTTGGCCCCAGGGGCTGGTACGATGAAATGAATGATGATTTTGTGCTGCGCACTGACATGAAGCAAACCCTGGAAACCTTTTATGAAACCAGCGTGCTGGCCGGTGTTCAGCATGTGAATGAGTCACGCCTTACGGCCGAAGATTACTACTACTCAACTCTCAGGTTTATCGATGTACAGGTGGATGGCAATCTCGCCTTCAGAAACCACGTTACCGCCCACCCCTTGCCGGCAGAAAAATACAGCAACGGAGAACTTGCCCTGCTCACTAACGGGGTTCGTGGTGCTAACGATTATAAAGTGCACTGGCTGGGATGGGAAGCACAAAACTTCTCCCTTACACTTGACCTTGAAAATCTTGTTGAAGCCTCAACTATCCAGATAAGTACATTATGGGATTCCAAAAGCTGGATATTGCACCCTCTATCAGTCACCTGCATGGTATCAGATGATGGGGTACAATTCATAAAAGTGGCAAAAAAAGTTGTAGAAGGTGATCAGCAGCAAGCCGATGTAAACCAAACATTTTCCTTTGAAACACCGGATATGCAATACCGTTATGTAAAATTTGACGTAGAAGGCACCCTTCGTCTTTTTGACTGGCACCCTTCGGCGGGCGGCGGCTCATGGGTTTTTGTGGATGAGATTGTGGTGAGGTAAGGAACATCAAGCTTGCACAGCAACTGGAAGCTTCCAGGATGGTATTAAAACCAATGCATGCGCCTCAACGCATTGGCCCGAAGGCCTATCATGA
>CAYXIT010000040.1:21158-26051 GCA_964465275.1 uncultured Bacteroidales bacterium
CTACTCCCATGAATTGCTCATTCCGGAGTGTGTAACTCAAATCGAACCAGATATTGGGACGCCATTGCCATGAAACTTCTGCCCGTAGTATCAGCAGGTCTCTGATCTCTCCCTGCAGGAAGGTATGTCCGTAATCTCCAATTCTGGTGGTATAGTCGCTGAAAATGTTTCCGCCCATATTGATTCCCAGGGAGTCCATTCCCTGCCGGGCAGAAAACATTGTGGCATTGAATGCCCAGTCGGGATGCGGCATATACCTGGTCTGCAACATCAATTCCCTGAAGTTAGCCCCCAGCGGATGGGCCAGCGTCTGGCTGTAATGGCTGTAATTGGCTGCAGGCCTCAGTCCCGAACCATCCACATCATAATGACTGTAAACAAACGGTCGCACCCAGTTACCTTCTAACTGGATATCCAGGTTGTCAACTCCCAGGAAATCCACCCAGTGAAAACCTTTCTGCAAGCCGAATTTGTGGCGGAAAGAGGCCCGCTGATCATATTTTCTTTCTGACCTTATGCCCGCATTGTAGAGAAAATAATCCAGATCGTATTTGATGTCGCCGACATGGAAATCGTCGGCGTAAAACTGTCCGTAAAATGCCATGCGGTGACCGGCAATCCAGCGCCAGAACATCCCAAGTGCTATCTTGTCAGGGTCGCCGATGTGGTGTTCCACGGCGCGGTAAAAAATCACCGGATTAAGGTAGTGAAGATCAAAGGAGCGCTGTGAGTTCAGATCACTGCGGCCGAAGACCACATTCTCAAAGAGTCCCAGTTGAAAACGGGGTGAGATATTAAAAGAAAGTGTATGAGAAGCCATGTATTTGGCATCAAACATTCGTCCGCCAAAAGATCTCAGCGGAAAATCCACCAGGCGTGCAAACATATTCTGGTAGTGAAAACGCCACAGCCGGGTATTGATCTTCAGAAAGAGATAGTTGTTACTGTAATCGGAAAGGATAAGCGAACGCTGACCGTAGCCCAGCATATTGCGATCCTGACCAAACTGGAAACCAATGTTTTTTGTAGCCTGAAAAGCGATATATCCCCTGGCGGTAAAAAAGTCATAGCCCTGGTCACCAAATGGGATATTCCAACCTTCACCTGGTATAGCACCCTGTTGGGCAGTGATCTTTGCCCTTACATAATTAGGAAATCTCGCCTGGTTATCAGCCAGGTAGCTGTAGAAGCCGATCTTTTCATCAATCATTCCCCGGATCTCCACTCCACGTGTGTTCATATAGGGGTTCAGCGAACCATCGAAACCGCTGCCCGTTTCCAGATGCAGCACAGGATTGATAACCAGGAAAAACTCATCATCATGATACCGGAAAAGATCGGAAGGGGTTTTGTAAAACGGACCGGTCCAGGTACTCCTTGAGCTGTCAGTCTGGGCATCTGACCATTCGGCAGTGCTTTGTCCGATGGCACGGATCATACGCCTGTCGGTTTGGGTTACTCTCCTGGCAATGGTATCGGCCTGTTGCAGAAATTCCATCATGCTCTTCCGCTCCAGCGGTCTTAAAGCAAAGTGGAATTGCGTACTGCTGCCTCCCGATTTGATTTCCATGCGCTGAATGAAATGGTGCCACTCGTGGCCGGAGGGGAGGTAGGAGCTTTGACTCTCAGCATAGGGTAAAAAATATAAATTGAATACAAAAAGCAGTATAAGGATTTTAGGTTTTTGTGGCATAAATGACAGAATGGTTAAAAATGATAAAACTCTGATCCGCTCAACCGGTTTCAGATACAAATTTATATATATTGGACTAATAATTAAGAAATGATGGTTTTTTAAACATTAGCTATCGGCCAACCCAACTCGACATACACCCGGATGGATTTTAATGATAATGAGCTGCAGGTATTGATGAAATATAACAGTGGAGAGCTAATAAGAAGCTTCACCACAAAAAAATAACAAAACTTTTACCTATTACAAACCACCCTGAAATCGCAGTTTTTACAATTGTCTTCGTCAGGAGTGCGAGTGAAAGGTATTGCAGGATTGAAGATCTCCTGAATAAGGCTTTTGAGCTCATTTTCAAAAGCATCAACAGCTTCAGAAGAGACGATATCTTTACCACCGGGATAACTCAGGCCAAAAAGTCCCTTGCTGAGATGACGAAGGGAAATGATACCGGGTATTACGGCCGTATCGCCATAATTTTGACGGTAAAGCATGGCATACATCAAAAGCTGAAAGCTCTTACCCTGATTGCTTTTTTCAATCACTTCGGGCCAGTTATTAAATTTTAACTCCTTGTCTTCTACTTTTCCGGTTTTGTAATCTATCACCCTGATGGTTCCGTCAATGCTGTCAATGCGGTCGGCAAAGCCCCTGAATTTTATCTGTATCTCTTCACCTCCAATTTCTACCGGAAGAGTGCAATGCATTTCATCCTCCGCTTTAATATAGGTGATATTCTTCCCGGATTTTTGTAATTCGTTCAGGTGTTCTTTTTCACGATCCAGAAAATTCCGGACAAACCGCAAAGCAACTTTATATAGCAGAAGATTTTTCCCCGATGTAATATCTCCGCCGGTATAGTTCTCTTCAAAACTTTTTTGGGTAAGGGCTTCTACCCTTCCGTACATTTTATCAATGTGCCCGATATTCAAGACCTTCCCTTCCAGATCACGCTCCTGGTAAAGGTTCTGCAGTACTTCGTGCACAACGGTTCCCAAAGTATTGGCTTCGATGGTTTCCTCAAGCTTTTCACTTTCCTTGATTCCGGCAATATGCCTGAAATAGAAAAACAAAGGGCACCTGATGTAGTGACTGAGCGTGGAAGGAGAAAATCCCTTCTCTTCAGAGATTTTCACAAGCTTATTCAGAATTTCAGGAGTTTTTGGGATAATAATTTCATGATCTATTTCGTCCTTAGCCGGGGGTAATGCAATGATCTGATCGGTAATGCTGATATTGGGATTCCATGCCGGGATTTCCATCTGCAACTGTGTAATGAAACGGCTTTTCTCGCTGCTTCCCAGGTCCTGCGATTGTGTGTTGTAAATGATATGCACATTTTCGGCCCTCTGCAACAACCGGTAAAAGTGGTAAGCAAAAATGGCGTCTTTCTCTTTGTAAACGGGAATGCCAAATCCGGCTTTCACATCAAAGGGAATAAGTGATTGCCCGCCTTTGGCAGCAGGCAGTATCCCTTCGTTGGCCGAGAGAATGATCAGGTTCTTAAAATCCAGGTTTCGCGTTTCCAGCATCCCCATGATCTGTAGCCCATTCAACGGCTCACCCACCATGGCAATCCGGCTTTCGCGGGCCATGGCCTGGAAGAGCATAAACAGGGTTTTCAAATCCTGAACCTGTTTCTGATCAGTCTCAAAATTCTGCAACTTCCGTAAAATTATACCTATGGGATGCAGCGCTTCAAAATCGGTAAACCAGGGTGCCGTTTCCACTGGTATTCCGGATTTTTCGGCATGCATCCGGAAAGCCTCATCCAATTTATCTGTAAGCATCCGAAGCGCATCGGTAAGCAGATCAGCTTGTCTGGCAAAGCCCCGGAAAAGAAAACCAAACACATAATTGAATTTCTCCCTTTCGCCAGACATGCCAGCCAAAGCATCAAAACTGAGAAAAGTCTTATTGGTTGAAATGATATTCTTTACCAATGCATCTATCCTGCTATCATGATCACCCCATAAGATATTGATGGCAGGATGCCGCAGAAAACGAATAAGGTCCTTGTGATAAAATGCAGATTTCATTCCTTCACCAACCGAATTCATTCGTAAAGTGGTAAGATGCATCTGAAAAATGGCATCAAACAAACCGTACATTGAAGTCTTTCGCAGTGGATAACCCATGGTAATATTTACCTTATTCACATTGGCGGGCAGGGAATGCATCATGGGCAGAAGCAACTCTTCGGCGGCCAAAACAACTGCAGTCTGATTTTCTGTAATATCCTCTTTAGAAAAACCCTTAAGAATATTTCCGGCCAGCCTGGCCTGATTGACATTTTTGGCTACGCCATACACAAAAATATTTTTTGTTTTGATGCTGAAATTATCTTCCAAACCATCAATGCTCATATTCCAGCTGTCGCGGTATTTCCTCATAAAATGGCCGGCCTCATGTTCTTTATTTTCCAGGTAGTATTTATCAGCATCCCATTTAATTTCGGCTGTTCCTTTTCTTACCAAAGTTCGTATGATGGTTTCTTCGGCCATGTTCAGTGCGTTAAACCCTACAAACAGGATTTTCTCCCATGGAATTTCAGCCTTTTCACTTTTCACATCCATGGCCGCCTGCCGGAAAGCCAGTCCCTGGTAGGCCGTTTTCCTGCTCAGCAGTTTTTCTCTGAATGCTTCATGATAAACCTTCATCCTTTGAAAAAACTTCAGGTATTTCTGCTGATACTCTGAAGACTGTTGTCCGTCAGGGTTCCAGGCCTCAATCTTTTTCACATCCAGCACATTGCCAAAAAGCTGCTCAGGCTCATCCACATGGGCATCAATATCATTGAAATCCTTGATAAGCATGGGGGCCCATTTGAGGAATTCATCCAATTCCTGGGCTGCTGTTCCTTCGATCTCCCGGTGCACCTGAAATAACTCCAACTGCAACAATACAGGGTCAATCTCTGAAAATTCGGAAACACTAAAAATAAAATCCTCAATGGAAAATATTTCGGGCGACCAAATGGTTTTTCCTGCCAGTCCGGAAAGGTTTTTTTTGATGTCGTTGGAGATATTGTATTGGTCGAATTTCATATAATCTCGCTTCGCATATAATCTTGACCCGATCCTTTCAAAGGATTTGGGCAGTGAAAAAATAAATTTTGTCTTTGCCGAAAATTGACTGTTTTTTAGGCACTTTAATCTAAACTTGTGACCAAATTTGGCAAAAGTACCAGGAGAAAAACAGGG
>CAYXIT010000041.1:0-6435 GCA_964465275.1 uncultured Bacteroidales bacterium
TTACGTTTACTCCAAATATCAAAGACAGGGATCAGCGACGCTTTGAAAGCAGCTGGAATTTCTCATTATTTAATGTCTACGGGAGGGTAAATCCAATCTCTGTGTCTTTTGCTGAAAACGCAGACAGACCCGGAGTGCCCAATTCTTCATTTTTTTATATACCCGGTCCCATTCCGGCCATTACCTGGAACTTTAATTTTTAATGTTTGATAATGAAAGTTTTGAAAATAAAACATAACCTGATTATTTTGATTCTGGTATTATTTGCCGGCACTACTGGCTGTGAAAAGGATGTTGTTCTTGATCTTGCTGACATTGAAGGGAAATATGTAATTGTGGAAGGCAATCTGATTGATGACGGCTCAAGACAATGGATCAGACTTACACGATCCACATCCTACTACGACGTTACCACCGGTAATGCAGTAAATAATGCATCAGTAACGGTACAGGGCAATAACCAGAGTTGGGAATTCCAGGAGTTGTATCCCGATAGTTTGCCGGGTTTTTATTTCAACTCACTTATCAGCGCTTCTCTCACCGAAACAACTTATGAGTTGAACTTTGAAACCACTGATGATCAAACTTTTTTTGCACAAAGCGAGCTAAGACCCTTACCTGAACTTGATTCAGTAACGGTAAAACTGAATCCCTTTTCTGAATTCGATTTTTTTGACAATACTGTGTATGATGTAATTGCCCATTTTGCTGATCTGCCCGGTGAAGGTGATCATTACCTGTTCAATCTTTATATTAATAACCAACTCCAAACTCCCAGACCTTCTGATAAAGCGCCTGTAAGCGATGAAAATCTTGATGCATATACATCATTTGCTGTTTTAAGCTTTAATGAAGATGATGTTGATCCGGGCGATACCATCACCCTTGAAATGCGAAGTATCTCAAAGCAAAACTTTGATTTTTACAATATCTTTTTTAACCAGACTGACCTATCGGGCAATCCTTTTGCGGGAGCTCCACCGGCCAACATTCCCACAAACCTAAGTGAAGGTGGCAGGGGATTTTTCCAGGTTTCATCGGTAAACAGGAAAAGTATCATCTTCCAGCCCCCGCAATAATATATTCTTAATGCTTTTTTATGTAAGAATATCCTTTCTTATTTGTATTATTTCAGCGAAATAAACAACTGAACATTAATATATTTGTAAAAAACTATTGCTATGGAAAACTTTGTTATATATAATCCGGTTAAACTCCATTTTGGTGAGGGAGTAACCAATAAGATAGGTAAAATAACTGCGGAATACGGAAAAAAAGTTCTGCTTGTTACCGGTCGTGGATCGGTTAAAGCCAGCGGTGCATGGGATGATGTGATGGATCCTTTGAAAGAAGCCGGGCTAGAAGTGATAGAATTCAATGGTATAAAATCAAACCCGATAATTGAAGATGTAGACAAAGCTGCATCCTTAGCCAAAGAGAAAAAGGTGGATGTTATTGTTGCACTGGGTGGCGGAAGCGTAATCGACAGTGCAAAGATCATCGCACTGGCAGCCAAATATGATGGAGCAGCCTGGGATATTATGGAAGAAAAGCATAAACCCACCGAAGCATTACCTCTTATTGCTGTGCTTACACTTGCCGCCACAGGAACCGAAATGAACCCTTACGCGGTTGTTCAGAATAACTGCAAGCAGGTAAAAAAAGGCTATGGCAATAAGCTTATTTATCCGAAGCACAGCTTTCTTGATCCTTCCTTTACCCTCACTGTATCACGTGACTATACTGCCTATGGTGTAGTTGACCTGATTGCCCACTCACTGGAAGCATGGTTTGGTGAGGGAGACGCATCATTGACCGACAGGTTTACGGCAGCCATCATCCGGGAAGCTATGAAATATGGTCCCGATCTTCTGGACGATCTTAAAAATTATGACCTGCGGGCACGCATTATGTTTGCTGCAACCTGCGCGCTGAACGGCATGACTGTTTTCGGGAAAAAATACCAGGACTGGGGCGTACATGCCATCGGTCACTGCCTGTCGGTGGTTTATGATGTTCCCCACGGAGCTTCACTCTCAATTGCCTACCCCGCATGGCTGAAATTGCAAAAAGACAGGATCCCCAAACGTATACAGGAGCTGGGCACAGCAATATTTGAAACCAATTCGGTTGATGACATCATCTACAAAACAGAGTATCTGTTCAAAGGCCTGGGAAGTCCGGTATCACTCAAAGAAGCCGGCATAGATATTTCAGATACGCAGGAAAGGGAAAAACTTAAGAGGGTAATGGTAAAAAACAAAGTAAATGGCCTTGTGCATAAGCTTGATGAGAAGGATTATGATAAATTACTGGAGTTGATGAAGTAAATTCATGTTGGGCTTTACTATAATATTTCCCTGAAAACATTTAATCGGAGCACAAGCCTTTGGTCGCACTCCGACACACAACTGACTTAGGGGTTAATTGGTTTTACGGGTTCAAACAAAGTCACTCAAAAAAATCAAAGAAAAACACTGCTGCGGCCCATGCTTTGGGCACACCGCGGGCAGAGCCGATGCTGTTACCAATGCGATCGCGAACTGTACCGTCGTCATCAATACGACCAATGGAATTACCGATACGGTCTCTTACTACCCCATCATCATCAATACGCCCGATGGAATTACCAATCCGATTGCGGATATAGCCATTCGAATCAATACGGCCCACACTGTTTCCGATACGATCGCGGATAGTACCATCGCTGTCAATTCGGCCTATGGAGTTACCAATTCGATCGCGCACAATGCCATCAGAAGAAATGCTGCCGGTTTTGTTACCGATACGGTCGCGAAGGTCCTGGGCAGATACCGGAGAATAATGGATTCCGGCAAGAAAGATAAGGAGGATTAGTGTAAGGTAAGTTGGTTTCATATTATTTTGGATTTATTTTCTGCTTAAGTTGGGGTACGAGCTTAAAATCGCTGGCCGGCGAGCTGATTGAACAAGCTTTTATATAAGTCAGGGTGCGAACTTAAAGTCGCACCCTGACAATATTTTATTCCAGGCGAAGTTGTTTATCTGACGGATAGCGAACTGAATATCTGAAAGTTCTTTTTTGTGTTTCAGATGGCCCCAGGTTTATATTCCAACTTAGTTTTCCGGTACTTTCTGCAAACTCTGCTCCGGAACTTTCTTCCAGTGAAACCTGTATATTTTCATCTGTGGATACGGGTATCTGATCCTGGATGTTTATGGTGATCTCACGGTTGCGGGTGTTTCTTACCACCAGTTCCCAGGCAACGGTTTCTGTGGTTCTGCGTCCCAGGATGCCCTTTCTGAAAAATTCTTCAAGGCGGTTTCTTTCCAGTACTACTCCCCTGTCATTACCCAGGGAGATTTCGAGCGTATCGGCGGTAGACTCAGGGTTAAGATACGACTTACCCACATAAGCGCCTTCAAAGAATATGCTGGTTTCGCCAGGCAATCTCACATATTCTTCCCAACCTGTAATTTTTGCCAGCAGGAAGGCTTCCCGGCTCAGTTTAGGCACTGCAAAATAATTATATCCGGCAGGAAGTTCATTTTTCTGCACTTCAACAATCTGCGGCTTATTACCTGAAACCAGGGTAAATGGGATATCAATGCGGTATTCTGTGGTGGTACGAGTTTCCTGAACCATAGAAAGTTCAGTAACTGATTTTGCTGTCATGGCCTGATCTTCCGCTTCATACTCCATAACAGGTTCAGCATCAATCATATAATCCTGCACTCTTGCTGACCGTGGTGGCGGAGGCGGCATAGGTGTTATGTAACGAAGAAACCATGTACTAAGGGTAGGTACTCTAAAATCTGCCCCAGGATTTCCGGTGGAAAGGGTAAGGGGTACGTTACTCCAATCCTCCCCGGTGGATTGCCGCACAGAAGCCTTCATCATCAGTTCAATCGGTTCATTCACATCATTTGCGCGAATGTCATAAACTGCATTCCAGCCGGCCTGCCAGGTTATAAAAGAAAACTCAAAATTACCACGGGTAGCCCTTTCAGCAATGGTAGTAATGACTATTTCACCCACCTGCCTGTTCTGCTGAGCGCCGGTCTGATTGATCTGGTTGCGAACACGGTTATGCCGTTCCTGAAGTTTCTGAATATTTGCACGGGTATCCAGTTGCAGTTTTTTTACATCGCCCAGGCGATTGCGGAAAAAATCTGCCATAGCCCTCAGGTCTGCAACATTTACCCCGGCATCTGTACCGCCAATGCTTTTATTGGCAAGCAGCAGCGATTCTTCTTCTTCATAAACCTTCAGCATACTTTGCTGAATATCGATCTGGTTTTTGTAATACTCCAGGCTATCGCGCAACATACGCATGGTGCGGGTAAGCTGTGGCGATTCCAGGTAATTGGTTCTGTGGCTTACTGACAAGATGGTGAAATTGCCCTGTCCCCGCATCTGAATGCTTTGCGGGTCGATGTCAACCGGTAATCCGGAGATCACAATTTCATTTGTTCCGGCAGGGACTTGTGCCTGTGCTTTTCGGCTGATCTCTGCACCGTTGGTATACACTCTTACACCGGTAATCTCAGAATTAACCGCTGTGCCCCAAATGACCGGACTGATCAGTATCAGTGCGGAAAAAAATAAAATGGTCTTTTTCATCATAATAAAATTTAATTTTTAAGGAATGATGGAACTCGCATGTTGGATATTTTATTACTATCGTGTTTGCGTTGGGTAAATCATGCTCGTTTCATAATGATTTTTTTAATGGTTTTGGAAAAGGCAGTTAGAAAAAAGCAGAGACGCTAACCGGTGCGTCTCTGCAAATGTAATAAATTAGTAATATTAGAAGTTATGGGCTATATATGAATTGAGTTTAGTGATGCTGCTGTTAAAAGTAAAAGCCCTGTTTACCATAAAGTAGTTTTGCTTGTCAACAGTGTATGCGTAAGCAAACTGTGCGAGTTTCAAGCGGTTAGATTCAAAAGTGAGCAATTTCATAAGCTCATACACCTGGGCAGAGGTTACATTGCTTGCTTCTATGGCCTGTTCTGCTATTTTCAGCCTTGAGCTGTCGAAACTGGTTGAAGCTATAGTACTCTTAAGCATTTTGAAAGCCTGGTGATTCATAACAGGAGGCATATATTCGTATCCATTCCCGTAACCATATCCATCTCCGTATCCATAACCAGTTGACTGATACCCGTATTGATACTGATTATGTCCCTGATGATGCATTGCCTGGGTTTCCTGTACCCTGTAACGTCCTCTGTGGTCTATCATCGAAAATATGCGCGATCTGCCTTTTATATTTATATGTCCGGAGAATACCACTTCAGGATGATGATAAGACTGACCGTATCCGTTAAAATATACATTATATCTTATTACCTGCAGGTAGTGACGACCAGGTTTAAGGCCTCCTATGATATGGTGAGTGCGCATTTGGTTAAATTCCTGGTTACCTATCATTACGGTAAAAAGTGCATTATCATGCATTCGCAGGTGCAATTCGGAAGCTGCCGGATGACCATTTGCTGAAGCAGTTGGAATTGACAGCAGTAAGAATACAAATGTCATTAAAACTGCCAGTGAGAAGAAACTCATTGCTTTTAAAGCACGGGACTCAGAAAATGCTTCCCTTAAACTACCGGATAAATGTGCTGTCTTTTTCATAATTCGGTCCTCCGTAAATTGGTGAATAATGTATTTGATTATCCAATACCAATTCACGTGCCAAGTTTAGAAAAGCACACGAAAAATAAAAGAACCAAGGATAGGACATCAAAACTAACGCCTTGGATGTCTGGGCTTTACAGGCCGCTCTAAAATCCAGGTAATAAAGGAGAGAATGATGCTAAATAACAATGCTATCCAGAAATTATCAACATCAAAGCCATTGACAAAGTAAGCCGCCAATTGTATGATAAAAGCATTGATCACAAGTAAAAACAAACCCAGGGTAAGCACAGTTACCGGAATGGTAAGTATTACAAGTATAGGCTTAAGAAGAGCATTGAGTATACCCAGCACAAAGGCTACAATTATTGCAGTTAGAAAGTCAGCTACCGCTACGCCCGGTAAGAGATAAGAACCAATAACAACTGCAAAAGCAGTTACGATCATTTTTAGTAAAAAATTCATATCTTAAAATTTAAAATACATATCATGTAAATATTTTATAAAAATAAGAAAATATTATAAAAAAGTTAAATTACAGAATTCATAAGAGAATCTTCTCAAGCCAGTTAAAAACCTTATCCTGTTCTTCTTTGCTACACATTTCCAAACTTTGAACGCACATGAATTTAATCTCAGGGTTGTTTTCACATATATTGATTTTCTTTTTGATATAAGTGCTACTCCATCTTTCTTTCCAACTTCCCCAAGGATGATGAATTCCAAGTGAAATACCATTGTTTTTGATTTCCATTACTTTTTTTTGTTTCATTTTCTTTATTTGATATATTATATTGTGTTCCATCTTCTAT
>CAYXIT010000041.1:6445-11775 GCA_964465275.1 uncultured Bacteroidales bacterium
GTGAATTGACCTGATTCGCGAAACCTGTGCGAGATGTTCTTCTCAATCAATAATCTGTTTTTGTTGAAATAAGCTTCTACAATCTCTCGACTTACTGCATGGGGTGTATGACTGCCTTTGAAATATCTGAATTTAAACCCAACCAATGATGCTGAGTTCCACTGGCCGAGCTTAAATGAAGCTCTTGGTTTATAACCGGTTTTACCCAATAAATACTTATTGGTTAAAATGAGAAATCTGTTCCATAAATTTCTGTATCCGGGAGCCGGCACCCATCTGCCGCGCATAACAGGCTCGTCATTAACAAACCAGTCTTCGGGCTTCATTTTTTTTACTAAAAAAGTATCATCATTGAAGTAAACAAAGTTCCGGGATAAACCTTTGATTCGCCATACCATATGAGCAATTGAGATACTGTTAAAAGTGGGAAGATACTTTTCGTACCCTTTGAAAATTTCAGTATGATCAACAATTCTTAGCGAGTTCATTTTGTCCGGGAAGTATCTTTTTATATCATCATAAAGATTGGGATCCTGCCCGTCGGTTACAATGAAAATATTCCTTATAAAAGGAGCAAACTTCAGAATAGATAAAACACAATACCTAATCTCATTTATGGATGCAAAACGGGTTGGGTGAGCACCCGGATGAATACCGGAGCTTGAACCGGTAAGATAGCGTTGCCTTTTTTCAATCAGCTTTGGATCATTCCCGTCAACCCATGCAATAACAGCATCAATGGGATGTTCATTACTATTTGAAGAGAAGTGATTCATTATTTATTTACTTAAAAAATATTGGCGATATATGAATTTTGTGCTAATAATTATACAACTTCTTTTTTCACGAACTCTTTTATCTGATTCCCAATATATCATCCAACCATAAAAAAATTCTTACCCGTTCTTCCTTTTCAAACATATCCAGGTTTTGGACACAAACAGTTTTAATATTCTTATCATTTATGCATCTTTTAATCTTTTTGTCAATCCTGCGCTTCGAATAAATCGGATGTAAGTAACCATAGTTAAGTTTTTTAATGTTACGGTTACCTGTCAGTATCTCAAGATGGTATGCAAGTGAAGTCAGGAGAAACTGATCCGGAGTTCTGAAACGGTTTGATATATTTTTTTCTAAAAGGTCGTTGTTCTCATTTAAATATTTCTCTATTACTTTTCGATCTAAAGGATGCGGAGTATGGCAATGAAAAAAATATCTGAATTTCAGACCCAGCATCAAAGCAGCATTTCGCTGACGCAAATAAAAAGAGAGTCTGGGTTGATAATCAGGATTCCTCCGGAAGTATTTGTTAATGGCAGCTTTAAAAAAATTCCCAATCATTTTTTTATATGGAGGGATGCGCCATTCCCCCTGCAATACCGGGCGACCATTAATAAACCAGTGCTCAGGTTTTACTTCCCTGATGAGAAAAATGTCATCGTTGAAAATTACGAATTGCTCCGAAAGATCTTTGATTCTCCATACCATAGAAAGTATTGAAGTGCTGTTGAAAACCGGAAGATATTTCTCATAACCCCTGAAGATTTCTTTGTGATCAACAATGATTACAGATTTTGATCTTCCCGGGAAATGAGCTTCAATATCATTGTGTATAAGAGGATCCTGCTCATCAGTAACTATAAAAACATTTCTTACAAAAGGGGCAAATTTCAAAATTGAAAATACACAATACTTTATCTCATTGTGCGATGCATAAAATGTAGGTTTTGTTGCCTTAACATTAACATTTTGAGCACGACTCAGATAATATTCACGTTTTGCAGAAAGCTCAGGGTCGCTTCCATCGACCCAGTATATCACTGCATCAATAGGTTTTCGTTCAGTAGTATCTGTGATTTTTGTCATTTTTTAATCAACTGGCCAGTCAAATTCATTCAAAATTAACATTCATATCCTTATCCCGCTTTAAATAACCCGAATTAATCTTGGTTTTAATGAGAAGGATTGATTCGTCAGTATTATATGTAACTAATTTAAACGCTTATTCCTTCCTTTATACCTTTTTATATAACATACCAAAGGCCAGGGAAAAGAACAGGAAAAAATTTATGGGTGTTTGTGAGTCAAAAGGGCTGTTTCCCAGCATGGAAACAAAAATAATTACAAGGAAAACATTGAACGGTAAAAACCGATATGCCCCCGAAGTTTTTACAAATAAAAACAACAAGGTAAATATTACAATTAACCCTGTTATACCAAGCATTACAAGTATATGCAAAAATTGATTATGGGGGTGGCGCAATCCATGATCTTCGAGTTTTGAATTGAGAGATGCTAATCCATAATCAATCGCATGAAGAACATCACCGGTTCCCCAGCCCAATAAAGGTTGCTCTTTGAAGGCAACAACCGATGCCTTCCATATTTCAATTCTTTTTGCAAATGAATGTCCTTTGGGATCTCTTTTCCTCTGATACTCTTTAAATTCCCATATGGTTTGATGTAATCTTACATAAAAAGCAGGCCAGTCAAGGTGTAAATAATTTATCACACCTCTTTCAATAGCTTCAACTTCTTGTTGATCAATTGATTGAAGTCCTTCTTTATCTTTTCGCAAACCTTTAGACGAAAGATACCGATAAATCGTATACCTGATACTGTTACCCGCTGCATCCAAACTGTCAAAATCAAAATTGCTTCTTTGATTCCATGCTTCCCTTAATTCTTTATCTGAGATGAAAATATACACAAGGTGACCATTTTCCCGCATATCATCATCAAAATAATGATAATAACTATTACCATCTGCAGTAAGCTCTTGCAAAGCATCAGGATCAGGGTCAATAACCCTTTGTAAAGGTTCTGTTACCTGCGATAAAATATAAATTGCTATAGTTGCTATGGTAATAAGTGCAATACTTACTGCAGCTATTCTTGATAATACAGGTTTCCGGTAAATAAAATGCCCTAAAAAGAAAAGACATACTCCCAGTAAGGATAAAATACCCGTCAGGGTGCTCATGATAAACAGGAAAACAATCAACCATAATGAAACCAATATAGAGAATTGATACTCAATTCGTCTACATTGCATTTGTTTACACAACCATGGGAACAAGAAAACAGCCATAACAAGCAACATACTGTAATGAACATGCAGTACAAAAACTGATAATTCTCTGGAATGTACAATCAAACCTGACAAATAACCAATAGTCCCAACAACGGAAGTAAACAAAACTGAAAAAACAAACAGCAGGAAAAGTGTATGGAGCCTATCTGAAGGTATTTGGCGACTTGAAGATATCACCAGTACCATAGACAGAAATGGTATTTTATCTTTCAATACGCCTGTTATAGCATGCCCAAAATCCTGTGTCCAGATCAACCCGATGACATAAACCAAATAGATTGAACTTAAAAAAATCGCAGGTTTATTATTGAGAAATCTGTTAAGTTTCTCTTTAATTCTTCCACCAAAAAGCCAGGCAGCAAATAATAGTCCCTGTGTTATACTAACAAGAGCTTTGGATGCAGGCAGTCCGATAACCAGTAAACACAGGCACATAAAAATTATAAAATCAAACAGGTTTTCATCCTGCCTGATTTTAAAACTGTTGATGACCTTTTGAAACATTAATCGTTGTTTTGATTACTATGGAAGAAACAGGTTTCTTTCTTGATTTTGATTTCACGAATGTTGATCGGGCTTCCTCATACCAAAATGATTTATCATATTTTATTTCATTCAGAAATCAGTCGACAAAAATACACAATAATTGTGGCTTTTTTTTTGCATTTTTGCGTCATAGAAAAGCTTAAGAAGCTTTCAAAGAGAAGTACAATTCTCAAAACAGCCATCAGCAAATGAATTTGATCGTTTAACTTATGACCACATTTAATACCAAAAAGATCGCAGCCATTACAATGGTGCGTAATGATAATTTTTTTGTCCATAAATGGATAGAATATTATGGCAAAATACTCGGATTTAAAAATCTATTCCTGGTTATAGATGGATACGATCAACCCCTGCCTGAAAAACATGAGTTAATCAACATCATTCAAAAAGAGCATACTCCTATGAAAAGATCAAGAGGAGACAGATACAGGGCAAGACTTATTTCAGATATTGCAAAGAACCTGTTTAGTCAGTACGATATTGTTATTGCTCATGATATTGATGAATACCTGGTAGCAGATCCTGATTGCGGACTGAGCCTTGATGCATATTTACAAAAACCTATCCCAACTTCATCACTATCAGCCCTTGGTTTAGATGTTGGCCAGCACCCTTTGAAAGAATCAGCCATTGACCCTTCTCATCCTTTTCTGCAGCAAAGAAATTTTGCCCACGTTTCAGCAAGATACACCAAGGCAATAATTGCTACCCGGCCTGTTATCTGGGGATCGGGCTACCACAGGGTGAAAGGTAAAAACTTTACCATTGATCCAAATCTGTTTCTTTTTCATTTTGGAATGGTAGATATAGAAATGTGCAAACAAAAAATCAAACAGTCGGAACTAAAGGAAAGTGGATGGTCAGGACATTTTAACCGGCGTTTTCAGCTTTTTAATCTGATTGCAAAACAGAAAGCTATTCCGGGCGATGAATTTTTTGCCACTGCAAGAAAACGTCAAAGCCGCTTCAGACCCATATTTGCACTTAATAAACCCGGTATGCTAAAAGAAAAACCCGTAATAAAAATCCCCGAAAGGTTTAAAAATATTATTTAGTTTACATTAATACTGTGTTTTGCGTAATTATCTGCAAAACAAAACTTCTTATCTTTGTACCGCTTTTTTACTTATATTAAATCAAATTGCTAATATACAACACTTTAGCTTCTTATGAGAAAAATCCAGATGGTTGACCTGAAAAGTCAATATGATAAAATAGAGCAGGAAATTGACAGTGCAGTTATAGACGTTATACGTTCAACCCAATACATAAACGGAAGTGAGGTTAAGAACTTCCAGAATGATCTTGAAAAATATCTGGATGTTAAACATGTTATTCCTTGCGGAAACGGCACCGATGCTTTACAGGTTGCCATGATGGCTCTGGATCTGAAACCGGGAGATGAGGTTATTACTACATCTTTTACTTTTGTGGCTACCGTAGAAGTTATTGCATTACTTGGACTTACACCTGTGCTGGTGGATGTATTACCAGATACCTTTAACATCGACCCTGAAAGTCTAAAAAAAGCCATTACCCCAAGAACAAAAGCCATTGTGCCGGTGCATCTTTTCGGGCAGTGTGTTGATATGGAGTCGCTTATGGAGATGGCTGCTGAACACAACCTGTATATCATTGAAGATAATGCACAGGCTATTGGTGCCGAATTTATTTTTAAAGATGGAAC
>CAYXIT010000041.1:11787-25913 GCA_964465275.1 uncultured Bacteroidales bacterium
AAAGGCAGGCACCATCGGCCATATAGGCTGTACATCTTTCTTCCCGTCAAAAAACCTGGGCTGCTACGGCGATGGTGGAGCCATTTTTACCAATGATGATGAACTGGCAAAAAAACTCAGAGTAATTGTCAACCATGGCATGGAAGTCAGATATTATCATGATTCCGTGGGAGTAAATTCAAGGCTTGACAGCATTCAGGCTGCCATTTTGCGAATAAAGCTCGGAAAGCTTGATGCATATGCTGCCGCACGGAGAAAAGCTGCCTGTTATTACGACAGGGCGTTCGCTAATCATCCGCGGATCAAAACGCCGGTACGAAGCAAATTTTCAACCCACGTTTTCCATCAATATACACTGGTGATAGAGAATCTTGACCAGTTTGCACTGCAAAAATTCATGGCTGAAAGAGATATACCCACCATGATTTATTATCCCGTGCCCATGCACATGCAAAAGGCGTATATTGACCCCAGGTATAAGGAAGGCGACTTCCCGGTAACGGAAATGTTAAGCAAATCGGTAATTTCGCTGCCTATGCATACCGAACTTGACGAAGAACAGCTAAAATATATTACGGATAGTGTCCGCGAGTTTTTGGGGTAAACTAAGATAAGAACAGAACAGCTACTGTGCATTTTGTGAGTAGATGTTCCAAAAAATAATAAAGTAACTATGCAGGAAAAAAATTATTTCAGTCACGAAACCGCAGTAATAGATGATGGATGCACTATTGGCAAAGGAACAAGGATTTGGCACTTTACCCACATAATGCCATCCTGCAAAATCGGAGAAAATTGCAACCTGGGTCAAAATGTTGTTGTATCTCCGGAAGTAATACTGGGAAATAATGTGAAGGTGCAGAACAATGTTTCCATATATACAGGTGTTATTTGTGAAGATGATGTATTCCTGGGGCCATCAATGGTTTTTACCAATATAGTAAATCCCCGCAGTGCTGTAGTAAGAAAAGATCAGTATGTAAAAACACTGGTAAGAAAAGGGGCTTCCATAGGAGCCAATGCCACCATAGTCTGCGGAATTGAGATCGGTGAGTTTGCTTTTATTGGTGCAGGTGCTGTTGTAATCCGCGATGTACCGTCGTACGCACTGGTAGTTGGAAATCCGGCCAAACATATCGGCTGGATGAGTGAATTTGGTCACCGGCTGGATTTCGACGTAAACAATGAGGCCGTATGCCAGGAAAGCAAGGAAAAATATATTCTTGAGGGTGGGAAAGTGAAGAAAATAGGTTGATAGGTTGATAGGTTGAAGAATTTTTGAGTTATTGAGTTAATAAGTTATTGAGAAAACAGGAAAGTAAGAAATTATCTAAAGAAAAATATTAACCAGAATTTAATCAGTTAAAAATTTAGAAATGAATATTTACGAAAGATTATTAAACAAAGAAGCCAGACTTTCAGTAATTGGTCTGGGATATGTAGGTTTACCAATAGCACTGGAATTTGCAAGAAAGATCAGCGTGGTGGGTTTTGACATCAAAGCCGACCGGGTAGAAAAAATGCGAAACAAGATCGATCCCAGCGAAGAGCTCGAATCAGAAGCTTTTGACAATTGCGATATCTATTTCTCATCGGATCCTGAAGATCTCAAAAAAGCAAACTTTCATATTGTGGGTGTTCCAACTCCCATTGACAAACATAATTTACCCGATCTTTCACCGGTTATCTCGGCCTCACATGCAGTAGGTAAAGCTCTTAAAAAAGGGGACTATGTGGTTTACGAATCTACCGTATATCCCGGTTGTACCGAGGAGGACTGTATTCCCATTCTTGAAGAAGAAAGCGGGCTGAAATGCGGTGAAGATTTTAAAGTGGGCTTTTCACCGGAGCGAATCAATCCGGGCGATAAGGAACATACCATCACCACCATAACCAAAGTGGTTTCAGGATGCGATGAAGTTTCACTTGACAATATTGCCAAAACCTACGAACTGATCGTGACTGCAGGTGTACACCGTGCACCATCCATTAAAGTAGCCGAAGCAGCCAAGATCATTGAAAATACTCAGCGTGATGTGAATATTGCTTTGATGAACGAACTTTCCATCATATTTAACCGCATGGGAATCAATACTTACGATGTGCTTGAAGCTGCCGGAACCAAATGGAACTTCCTGCGTTTCTACCCCGGCCTGGTAGGTGGCCATTGCATCGGTGTTGACCCCTACTACCTGGTTTATAAAGCCAAAGAATTCCGTTACCACCCCCAAATAATTAACAGCGGACGATTTGTAAATGACTCCATGGGATTTTATGCTGCCAAGCAACTGGTGAAAAAACTCATTGCTGCAGGTAAAAACATCCAGGAGTCGAGAGTCCTGATTATGGGAGTCACTTTCAAGGAAAATGTCAGTGATATCAGGAACTCCAAGGTGGCAGATGTGATTTGTGAACTTAAAAGCTACGGGGTAAATGTAGATGTTGTTGACCCCTATGCCAATGCAGAAGAACTGAAGCATGAATATGGTTTCAGTCTTATTGACAAACCTTCAGATAATTATGATGCTGTTGTTGTAGCGGTAAATCACAATGATTATGTGAAGTTTACCGAAGATGATTTTAAAAATATGATGAAAAATACCAACGATCCAATTCTCGTTGATATAAAAGGTATTTACAGAAGTAAAATTAAGGATATTCAATACTGGAGTTTTTGATAATTCGCAGAAGTAAACTTTCTGAAAAATCAGTAAAACCATGCAAACAGTTTTAATCACCGGCGGTGCCGGATTCATAGGATCACATGTAGTAAGGTTATTTGTAAATAAATACTCTGATTACCGTATTGTAAATCTTGATAAACTGACCTATGCGGGTAATCTTGAAAATCTGACAGATATAGAAGAAGCATCCAATTATGTTTTCGAGAAGGGTGATATTGTGGATGCAGATTTTGTTTTTTCGCTTTTTGAAAAATACAATTTCGACGGTGTAATACACCTTGCAGCAGAAAGTCATGTTGACCGCTCCATTGCAAACCCCATGGAGTTTATAAATGCCAACGTAATTGGTACGGTTAATCTGCTTAATGCAGCAAAGCATTTCTGGAAAGACTTCCCGGCAAAAAGATTTTATCATATCTCTACTGATGAGGTTTACGGTTCGCTTGGAGATGATGGTCTTTTTACCGAAGCCACAGCCTACGACCCACGCAGCCCTTATTCGGCCGCCAAGGCAAGCAGCGATCATTTTGTGAGAGCATGGTATCATACCTATAATTTACCGGTAGTAATCTCCAACTGTTCCAATAACTATGGTCCTAATCAGTTTCCCGAAAAACTACTTCCGCTTTTCATCAATAACATCATAAATAATAAACCCCTTCCTGTTTATGGCAAAGGAGAAAATGTACGCGACTGGCTTTATGTGGTTGACCATGCACAAGCTATTGATCTGATTTACCATAAAGGGGAAAATGGTGAAACATACAACATTGGCGGACATAATGAATGGAAAAACATTGACCTTATAAAAGTCCTTTGCCGGATAATGGATAAAAAACTGAATCGTGATCCAGGAACTTCAGAGAAACTGATAACCTATGTGAAAGACCGTGCGGGACATGATTTACGATATGCAATTGATGCTTCCAAAATAAAGTATGAACTGGGTTGGGTGCCCTCACTGCAATTTGAAGAGGGACTTGACAAGACTATAGACTGGTATCTGACAAACAAAGAATGGATAGATAATGTTACTTCAGGTGAATATCAGAACTATTACAAAGAACAATACGAAAACAGATAAGACAGGCAGGTATTGCTAAAGGGAAATACAGGCCTGCAAAAATCTGTAAAAGAGGAAATTCAATGCTCCGGAATTTTTTTAAACCCAAAAAACTTAAATATCCTGTCGATCTGAGCGGGCTGGTTACCGATATGCATTCGCACCTGGTCCCTGGTATTGATGATGGCTCGCCTGATATGGAAACATCCCTTATACTCATAAGGGAAATGCAGAAGCTTGGTTACAAAAAACTGATTACCACGCCACATATCAGCGCCGATATTTATCCAAATACTCCATCAATAATACAGGAGGGCTTGCAGGCACTTAAGAAAAAACTTGATGAAGAAAACATATATATTGAAATAGAGGGGGCTGCCGAATACATGCTCGATGATGGCTTTAAAAAGCTGTTTGAGAATAATCAATTGCAAACTTTCGGTAAAAATCACCTGCTGATTGAGTTACCATATTATCAGGCACCTCCTGACCTTTTTGAAATCATTTTCGAAATGCAGATCAAGGGTTACAGGATCATTCTTGCTCATCCGGAGAGGTATTTATTCTGGATTAATGAATTCGGTAAATTCGAAGATCTTAAAAACCGGGGAATTTATTTCCAGATGAACATCAACAGCCTCTCGGGCCACTTTTCAAAAGAAGTTAAAAAGCAAGCTGAAAAATTTATTGATGCAGAGATGATTGATTTACTCGGCTCCGATCTCCATAACCCATCTTACCTTGAATTATTAATATCATGCCGCTTTGAACCTTATCTTGAAAAGGTAATGAAAAGTGGTAATCTTCGTAATCACCTGTTATAACTTCATTCAAAAGATTTATTTAACACTTTTCCCCTGTAAAAAGCTACAATTTTACATAAATACGATGTACTTATTAATTTTTTTAATTACTTTGCAAAACTTTTATCATAACTCTGGAATAAAAAAAGCAACAGGGCATGAAAACATCCAAAAAGAAAGCCAAATCCAATGGCGATGGAAAGGCTTACCCTCAGAATATAAAAAAGTTACTCCTCAAAAAGCAAGTAATAGATATTTTTTACAAAGAAGGTTTAAAAACCATTGCTGAATTATGTGAAGCCACCAACAATAGCATCCCTTCTATTGCAAATATTATGAATGAATTAACTGCAGAAGGGCTTGTGGATAATTTCGGGATAGGTGAATCAAAGGGCGGCAGAAAACCTTCCGTTTACGGTTTAAAACCTGATGCCGGTGTTATAGTTAGTATTGACCTGAGTCGAAAATACAGTCGTATTGGTATTTTCAATCTTCATAACAAACAAATTGGCAAAATCCTTGAAGTAAATCAAGGTCTTGATAATTCAGAAGATTTTCTGGCTATATTGAAAAGAGAGACTGACAGTTTACTGGCAGCCAATAAAATCAATAAAAAAACTTTACTCGGATTTGGCATCACCATACCCGGGCTTATTGACATAAAAAAAGGGATCAGCTATAGTTACCCGCAGTTTGGCGACAAACCCATAGCCGATACGTTTGAAGAACTCTTTGGCCATCGTTCATTTATTGAGCACGACACAAAAGCTATGGCTGTTGGAGAGGCATGGTTTGGCTATGCAAAAAACAAATCCAACGTGCTGTTTATCAATGTGGGATCAGGAATTGGATTGGGAATCATTATTAATGGACAGCTTTATCATGGAAACTCAGGTTTTTGCGGTGAGTTCGGACATATACAAATGGATCCTGACGGTGAATTATGCTACTGCGGCAAGATAGGTTGCCTTGAAACCATTGCATCAGGTACCGCTCTTGTGAAAAAATCGCAGGGAAAGATCCGCGGCGGAAAAAGCTCAATCATCAATAATATTGTCAAAGGCAATATTGATGAGATTACACTGAAAACCATCATTGATGCAGCAAACAGCGGTGATCTTTTTGCCATTGAGCTCATAGAAGAAGCCGGAGAATATCTTGCAAAAGGTATTTCTATTCTGATTCACCTTTTCAATCCCGAAGCCATAATCATTGGTGGCGAAATGGCTGAAGCGGGAAACCTGATCACCGACCCCATCAGGCAGAAACTCAACAAATATACCATGCTCCGTCTGAAGCAGGATACCCGCATCGTACAATCAGAACTTAAGGAGAAAGCAGGTTTGATGGGGACTTTGCCGATGGTGGTAAACAACTCCTTTTATTTTTTAAATGAAAACGGCCAGACTAATAAGCCGGCCGTTTCCTGAGTTTTTTGTAATATTCGGTATTCTTCTTCTAGGGCAGATCATCAATATTGACCTGTGGCTGTTGACCTAATGCCGGTCGTGTATGCCAGGTATCAATGGGTGATGTTTCATTAAAGAAACCACAGTTTTTCATATAAAAACCTTCTTCTGAACTTAAAAAACCTCCTGCATAATCCATCCGGGCTTTATCCCGGGCTGTTGCATCTGCAGTAAACCTGGCACGGTTTAGCTCAAACCAGTTACCATTGGTATCCATAATCCACTGGTTATTATAATATCCCATACGCTCCAGTGGTCCGGTGCGTGTATCAAAATTTTCAAGGAAAGAATAAAGATTTGTAAGATAAGTATCTGTTAAGGGTCTGCGCCAGCTGGCAATTAATATCCACTCTTCGTCATCTTCTGATGAAAACCAGGCAGTAAAATCAGTTTTATTTGTTTCACCCTCAACGGGTTCGCCCTTCAGGAGAAAACGGTAGGTCTTTCCGGCTTCCCAGTTATAAACCAGGTAGCTTTGCCCCCCTGATCCTTCATTACCAAAGTCATTAACTATCACGTTATCTCCTTTTCTCAGAAGCTCAACACGCTGATCATCGGGAATCTCATCAGGGTTATCTGTATTATACGGACTCCATACCGAAAATAAGATTCTGCGTTCGGTTTCTGAATTTACCTGGTAACCAAAATAACCCTGACCAAATCCGTTGGCCATAAAATAAGAGCCGATCACATCATTACCTTCAGGCACATGAATTTCATTGTAAAAGTAATTAACCGAAGCAGCCTGGGCGGGAACTTCATATGACAGATGAACCGACGGGCCTCTTCTTCCCCAGTAAAAATAGTCTTCATTAATAAAAATTACTCCACCCTGCGTTGAACTGCCCCCAAGTAAAATGTCTGATATTTCAGCAAAATTGAGGGACTCTTTACTGACTCCTTTCAAATCAAGAAAGTAATAACCCGGCTCATCAATTTCAAATGTACCTACGTATATATCATTATAATCTGTATCAGATAGTTTAAGATTGATAAGCTCATTTTTAAATTCAGCAGTAATTTCTGATATACCATTATCGACTTTAGCCTTTATTCCCAGATGAAGTTCACCCTTTCTTTCTATTCTGAAGTAAGTGCGGTGAGTAATTGCCGGGTCAGTCCATGACATGGAACCTGGGTTCATAACATTTTCAGCAGAAGTACCAGGATTCATGAAAAACCATGAATTCCCCTCTGTAGGAATCTTTAAACCCATATTCGGCATGGGTTTCTCAACTTCCTTCTCATTACAGGATACACCTATAAACATAAAAAGTGTAAGAAATAATGCGAATAAATAACAGGCTGTTGTTTTCATACAAAATTATTTTTAAGATTTATAATTATGATATTTATTCAATATAAATATTTGATTTAATAAGAATTACCTATTTATAATTTAACATTTAAGCCTGATAACTTAACTATAATATAGCCTTTAAAATTGTATTTTGCAAATCTAAGAAATTTTTTTTGTTAATTTTTTTTATTTATTTAAAATTATTAATATCTTGCACCGTCTTTTAAAATTTATTTAATGTTTAATTTTAAAATAATAACTTTTCCAAACCAAACACACCTTACCTATAGTATTAAGGTGTAATTAAAAACTTTCTAATCAATTTAAACGGAGAAAAGGTCTCCGGTATTTAGTAACCAACAATTAAAAACATCATGAAGAAAGCAAAAACAAAAATCTGGATTTACCCATTGCTTCTGATGGGCTTTGCTGCATTTATTTTTATAAGTTGCAGTAAAGATGACAGTGGAAATCTTCCTGCGGTGACCACCAAGGATGTAACTGATGTTTCTCACAACTCAGCCTTCAGTGGTGGAATAGTTACAGAGGACGGAGGAACAATCATCACTGCCCTCGGAGTATGCTGGAGCACCAGTGAAAATCCAACTGTTTCTGACTTTTACACCAGCGATGGTACGTATACCCTTGAAGGTGTTGAAGCAAGAGATTTTGTAAGCCAGGTAAAAGACCTTGAACCTCTTACCACGTATTACCTGAGAGCCTATGCTGCCAATGAGGCCGGTGTAGCTTACGGAGAACAAAAAACATTTGAAACCGACGAGGCAGGACAGATCATTCATACGTTAACGATTGACATGATTGATGCCTGGACACAGGAAACCAGTGAAGGCCCAAAAGAAAGCCTTATAGACGGCAATACAGGAACTTACTGGCACTCTGCATGGTCAGCAGGAGTTGAACCTCTGCCACATTATATTCAGATTATCTTCCCCGAAGAAACTCTCATAGGTGGTTTTAATTACACTTTCCGTCAGCCCAGCGGTATAACTGACCGCCCCAATCACTGGGATATTCAGATCAGCTCCGATGGTGAGGCATGGGAATCAGTATGGGAATCAGCACCCGGTCTTCCTGTAGAACCTGTAGACGAAATGCAAACTCTTGAATTCGGTCAAAACTTCAGCTCAAGATACTTCAGGATTCGCATCCTTGATACCTACGGTAGTCGAGACTGGACGCACCTCAGTACAATTGAAGTTTTTGAAAACAGGAATTAATATCATTTTTTCAATTCAGAAGAATAAAACTCTTAAATCACCAATCTATGAAAAATTATATTCCAAAGGCTTTTCACCCGAGTGAAAACAGTAGCCTGAAAAGTATCCTTATGCCATTTACACATTTTTTTATGGCATTTGCAATCGTTTTCATTGCTTATGCAGGGAATGTTGCTGCTGCTGACATGCAGCAGAGTCAACCCATTGAAGTAAGCGGAACCGTTACCGATGCTATCACCAATGAAACTCTGCCTGGCGTAAATATTGTTATACAAGGCACTTCCACTGGTACTGTTACCGACATGGATGGAAAATACTCATTAAGAGCCCCATCCGACGCAGTGCTGGTATTCTCTTATATTGGTTATGAAAGTCAGCAGATAGCTGTTGAAGGCCGAAATAATATTAATGTTGCGCTTTCACAAAGCATTGACATGCTTGATGAGATCATTGTAATTGCATACGGAACAACAGCCCGCTCAAACCTTACCGGTTCGGCCATCTCGCTGTCAAGTGAAGATATAAATGACGTATTTGCTCCCCGTATTTCAGCTTTGCTGCAGGGAAAAGCAGCAGGTGTATATGCAAGAAGTGCCACAGGACGACCTGGACAAACAGCTGAAATCAATATTCGTGGTAAAGGTTCAATTAATACTACCAATTCACCCTTGTGGGTTGTAGACGGTATCGTAGTAGGACACTCCGAACCCAATCTGAACCCCGGTGATATTGAAAGCATTACTGTTCTGAAAGATGCATCTGCAACGGCTCTTTATGGTTCCAGAGCCGCCAATGGTGTAATACTTGTACAAACAAGGACACCTGAAAAAGGCATTTCAAAACTCAACTTCTACGCAACAACCGGTTTCACTGAGCTTCACAGAGGTAACTTTTCACTGATGAACTCTCAGGAACTTTATGATTACCATTCAAGCTGGAATGACAGCCCATGGTACAATGCCAATCTGCTTGATACAGATACCGACTGGCTCGATATTGCTACCCAAACAGGTGTTGCTCAGGAATACAGTTTATCTTACAACGGGGGTACTGAAAAAATCAGTTCATATCTTTCAGGTACATATTACAATGAATCCGGTGCACTTAAAGGTTATGAATATGAGCGATACTCTGCGGTAGCCAATATCAATGTAAATGCAACCGATCGTCTTACCCTGAAAGCCAATCTTACAGGTAATCTTATCAATACTGATAATCAGGAACACAGTACTTATAATGCGTATACTTACCTCCCCTGGGATCATCCCTACAAAGAGGACGGAACCCCCATTGAACCTTCAACCGATACAGATTACCCCTGGATTGGGAGAGATCAGAGCAATTATCTTTATAATCTGCAGTTCAACTGGGGATCAGGACGTACAAATAACTTCAGGTTAAATGCAGGAGCCGACCTGGAAATAACCGACTGGCTTACATTTTCTTCAATGAACAATGTAAGTTACGCTTTTGGTCAAAGTGAGTATTATACCGACCCAAGATCAACCGGGGGGCGAGCTACCAATGGTGCATTCAATACCAGTTACAGCTTTTCCAGAGACCAATTGACCAACCAGATGCTGCGTTTCCACAACAGTTTTGGAGCACACTCACTCCAGGCATTTGTAGCATGGGAATACAGCGATACACATTTTGAAAGCAGTTCTGCTACCGGACATGGAATAACAGCAGGATTGAACGTACTGAATGCAACATCTTCCGCAGCAAATGTTGGCGGATATAAACTTCAGACTGCCCGTCAGTCATTCCTGGTTAATCTGCAATATGTTTTTGATGATAAATATATGGGTACAGCATCATTTAACAGAGAAGGTTCATCACAATTTGGACGCGAGAACCCTTATGGTAATTTCTTCTCATTAAGCGGTGGCTGGAACATGCATTATGAAGATTTTCTGGCTGACATTAACTGGGTGAATGTTTTGAAACTCACAGCAAGTTATGGTGAAGTTGGTAATTCACCCAGCGGATTTCCGCATCTGGGCTATTACGAGCTTACAGGACAATATGCAGGCATTCCAGCTGCACGCCCCTATCAGATAGCCAACCCGTTTATCACCTGGGAAAAAACCCAGACCCTGAACTTTGGTTTAGAAACAAGGCTGTTTAACAGGGTTACTGCTAATATGGATATTTATGAAAGAAACAATTCCGGTTTGCTTTATTATGTTCCGCTTACTGCCCTTACAGGATATACAGGAGTTTGGGAGAACATTGGTCAGATCAGAAACAGAGGTGTTGAACTTTCTCTTCAGCCTGAAATCATCAGAACACGCGATTTTCAATGGGATATGAATTTCAATATTTCCTTTAACAGAAATCAGGTGGTTGAACTATATGAAGGTCAGCCCATCAGTTCAGGTAATATCCGTATCGAAGAAGGAAGAGATATGGATTCTTACTACATGAGAGTCTGGCACGGTGTTGATCCGGGCAACGGTGATCCTTTGTGGGAACAGATCATTGTTGATGAAGACGGCAACGAAACTGTACAGCTGACCAATAGCTATAACGCTGCCACTTTGCAATTTACCGGTCAAACCATGTCGCCCGATTACCAGGGAGGTATGATAAATACTTTTAACTACAAAGACTTCAGTCTTTCAGCAAATATTGGCTTTGTTCAGGGAGTTTACATGTATAACAGCGACCGTCAGTTGTTTGACAGTGATGGTAACTACCCAACCTTTAACCAGATGAACCTAGCCGATGGCTGGTCAAGATGGGAAAAGCCAGGAGACAATGCCACGCACCCTAAAGCTCTGATAGGTGGTAACCGCGATGCCAACAGGCCTTCTACAAGATTCCTTGAAGATGCAAGCTATATCAGATTGCGCAACATTACCTTCGGGTATGATTTACCGGCAACTCTTAACCAGCAGATTGGCTTTACACGGGCAAGGTTATATTTCAGTGCCGATAACATATTTACCATCACTGAATGGTCTGGTATGGATCCCGAAACCGGAGGATTATATCCTTTAACCCAAAGGTTTATGCTTGGTTTACAAATTGAATTGTAAGAATTAAAAATAAAAAAAATTATCAAACTATGAAAAATTTTAAATATATCATCATAGCTTTTCTGATAGCAGGTTTCTGGGGTTGCGAAATTGAAAGAAATCCTTTCCAGGATCTTCCGGATGAAGTAGTTTTCTCAGACGTACTGGGCTTAGAAGCCGCATCACTTGGTACTTATGCTATCCTGAAACAAAATACTTTCATGCGCCCTTATCACTTTCATGGTGAGTATGGTGGCGATAACATTGCACTGAGCGGTGCAACAACTGACCACTTGTATTTTATGTACAACTTCCAGCATGTTCCTAACAATTATCACCTGAACAGCTTGTGGGTTGACTCTTACAGAGGCATCATCAATTGTAACAAGATCATTGAATTTGCAGAACGTGGAAATACTGATCGCATGGATCATGTCATTGGTGAAAACTACTACCTGCGTGCATTCTTCTATTTCACACTGGTAAATATCTGGGGGCGTCCTTATTCACAGGACCCAACATCAAACCTGGGTGTACCAGTCAAAACAGATACTGACCGGGAGAATATTCCGCCAAGAGGAACTGTAGCTGATGTATATGATCTTATTGTTGATGACCTGATCAATGCGGCAGAACTGATGACCGAATACAACCGCCCTGAAAGCGAATTCCGGATCTTTGCATCACGCGAAGCTGCATGGGCATTGCTGTCAAGAGTTTATCTGTATATGGAAGATAACGAGAAGGCTGCAGAATATGCAGGCAAAGTAATAGATTCGGGTAAATTTTCTCTGTTACAGGGCGAAAGTTTTACAAAATATCCCACATTTATTCCCGAAAACAATTCAGAAACCATCTTTGCTTGCCGTTCACTGAAGGATGAAGATGATTATAACTGGTATGCAGTTGGTGGTATGTATGCCCGCATTGATGGCGTTGGCTGGGGAGAAATGTACGCATCACAACCTTACAGGGACCTTGTAGGAAAATACCCCGAAGATCTGAGAAACGATTTTATAGTACCCCAGTATTCTGGTACAGATGCAAATGGCGATCCCCTTATGTGGATTATCTATATCAGAACCACCGACGAAGCTCAGGGCAAAAAAATGTTTGTTACTTACAACGTAACCCTGAATCCCGATTCAGGAGTATGGCAATATGAGAAGGATGGGGAAGTTCATGATGTTGAAACTGAAGTTTCCGGTGATGACACTTTATATTTCATTTTTGAGAATGGTACAAAAACCTATGTTGAACTTGAAAAAAGAATGATCGTACGTAACGGTTATCCGCAATATTTTGTAATCAAGTGCTCAAACCAGGAAGAACAACCCCAATTGTGGTCACCTGTTATTTCAAGATTAGCCGAGATGTATCTGAACCGTGCCGAAGCCTATGCAAAGATGGGTAACGAAGCGTCTGCAATCAATGATATTAATGTAATCCGTCAGCGTGCCGGTATTCCACTTTACGGAACAGATATTGAAATTCCTTCAGGAATGACTGTGCTTGATGTTGTACTTGAAGAAAGGCAACTGGAACTAGCATATGAAGCACAAAGGAGATATGACGTTTTCCGGAACAACCTTACGCTCGACAGGAGATACCCCGGAACACACGATCGGGGCAATGCGCTTATGCAGGTACCTCCCACTCATCCAAGGGTTGTGGAATATATTCCGGAACCACAATTACTTGCTCAACCAAATCTGGTAAATAATCCTTAATTTTATCGGCAGACTGGTGCATTTGGCATGCACCGGTCTGCTTAATAAATAACTAACGATAAAATTATTTTCACTAAACACAAACTTTTTATGGAAACTAAGATTGGATCGAACAACAGGAATTACATCATCCCCCTGATTATAGTGGGTGTAATGTTTTTCGTTATTGGATTTGGTATTGGCATTAGTGGTTTTTTAACCCCGGCTCTCCGTTCAGCTTTTGATTTGAGCACAGGACAAGCCTACCTGGTTACTGCTGCAATATTCTCAGCTTTTGTCATTTTCGGCAGGCCGGCAGCCTGGGTAATTACAAAAATTGGTTACCGGAAATCTATGGTGCTGGCATTTGTGATAATGGCCCTGGGAATGGTCCTGTTTGTACCTTCAGCTAATGCATTCAGCTTTCCGTTGTTTTTACTGGCACTTTTTGTGGGTGGTATAGGCAACACTTTGCTGCAGGCATCAGTTAATCCATACGTTACTATAATCGGTCCGATCGATAGTGCAGCCATGCGCATGAGCCTTATGGGCATTATGAATAAAATGGCTTGGTGGATAGCTCCCTTATTTCTGGGGTTATTCATTGATTTGCAACAGGTTAGAATTGATGACGTCATTTTACCGTTTTACATTGTCACCGGTATATTACTTTTATTGGGGTTAGGAATCTATTTTGCCCCGCTGCCCGAGGTAGTGGCACATGGTGAAGAGGTAATTGAAGATAGTGAAGAAAGAATACTGGCTCTTGCGGAATCGCGGGCAGAAGGCTTGAGCCAATACTTGAATTCATCCGGTCCCGAAATATTTTTTTTATTG
>CAYXIT010000042.1:0-668 GCA_964465275.1 uncultured Bacteroidales bacterium
GTTTAGACTTAAAAAGATTTTCCGGGTACTCAAAAGAATCTTATCTGGAAGAATTTTCTGAAGACTACCGTTCAATAAATATTTGATCATACGTAATTATTTATGTAATCAGAGAAAAAGATATTCGGGTTCTCAATATTGTTCATAGTAAACAAAATCCTGAAATAAGAAAAGAATTAAGGTAGAATCCCCTTTCTTCGAAGTCTGTGCCTTCGAAACCCTATTAAACAAGGTTTTACCTTGCAAAAAAATTCAGATCATATTGAGAGATTTCAGATGTTTCCATATCCTGCGGATGATGGAAAACCAACGGACAACGAATTGAATACTATCCCTTCAGTTAAATGATGTGCGGCTCCGGATCCGTTGAAGCAGTTCTGAGTTTTTGAGGGCTGCTTTTGCTTTTTCATCGGATAAGGGGACAGGGCTTGACCTGTCTTTTGTTTTGAGACGCGCCGTTATGCGCGTCTCTACAGCAGTCTATCGTTGAAGTATTTATCGATGGCCCACACAACCGGTTTATTGCTGATGTATTGCCTGTTTGATAATTGAAATTCTATAAAAAATTCAACCCACTAAACAGGTCTGAGAGAACGCCCCCGGCCTTGCAGGTTTCCCGGTAACAAAACAAAGAACGGAGCGGTTAAAAAGATTTGCGGCCATTCTGC
>CAYXIT010000042.1:752-2202 GCA_964465275.1 uncultured Bacteroidales bacterium
GGTGCCTTCCCAGATGACCTGACCGGGATAAACCAGTGCGGTGGCCGTAATGAGTCCGGTAATGGTTTCTCCGGCTGCCAGGGCATGATGAAACTTTTGGGTACGCGGGCGGCCGTGAGCAGCATATTCATTGTGCAGCATAACAGCTTCCACAATATCATCATCAATTGCTTTTTCTTTCAGCATCCTGGCTGTTTCCATGGCGTGTGTATTCATATCGGCATTGGTAATTTCCACGTCAAGGTCGTGCAGCAAACCGGCAAGTCCCCATTTATCGGGGTCTTAATCAAGGCGCTCCGCCATGGCACGCAATACCGCTTCCGATGCCAGGCAATGGGCAATCATTTTGGGGTTTTTTACATATTCGTGAAGAAGTTCCAGAGCTTGATCTCTTTCCATCATAACTTTTTCATTGGGGTTTAACGATGGCAAATTTAGTGAAAAATTAAAGCCCGGTATACTTCTCACTCATTTCCCACAGTTTATCGGCAACATCCTGCCTAAGGGCTATTGTGGCAGGTTTTTTGGGTTTGCTCTTTACAAAATACTCTCCGCTTTTGGCGCCTCCGTCATCAGATGTGGCAAGGAATACAGAAGTCTGAGCTCCTTTTTGCGGGGTGATCATAAGGGGTTTCATAATGTTGTACATTATTGCAGGCATTTTCTCAAACAGATTTGTATTGACCATCCCCGGGTGCAGGCAATTCGCCGTTACACCTGTACCCTTAAGTATCTGCGAAAGTTTTTTGGTAAAAAGAATATTGGCCAGCTTTGACTGGCTATAGGATTTAAAAGATGAATATCCCTTCTCTAATTCAGGATCTGCAAAATTGATCTTTCCAGTGCGATGGGCTTCGCTGGACACATTAATGACTCGTGCCGGGGCACTTTTTTTCAGCACATCAAGCAGCAGATTGGTCAGAAGAAAAGGAGCCAGGTGATTGACAGCGAAATTCATCTCAATGCCATCTTCCGAAACATTTCTTTTTGTCTCCCAGATACCTGCATTGTTAATAAGCAGATGCAGGGAATCGTATTTCGATTTGAATTCATTTACAAAATCGCGAATAGACTGAAAAGATGCCAGATCGCAATGCATAAAATCCAGTTTTGCTTCCGGTACTTCTTCAAGTATCTCATCCTTAAGTATATCGCCCTTCAATGAATCGCGTACGGGCAATACAAGGACCGCGCCTTTTGCTGCCAGCATTCTGGCTGTTTCTTTCCCAATGCCCGACGTGGCTCCGGTTATAATACATACTTTGCTTTTTAAATCCATGGTTGTTACAATTAATTTTAAATTCCTGATACCGCTATATTGTTATTGAAAGGCTAACTTACATATTGTTTCTTTGTTCATGAAAGACCTCGCCTTTTACAACATTTAAAGTTATTTAATAGCAATTTTGAATCTTATTTAAAATAACAGAAACAAAACAAAATAGTTTCT
>CAYXIT010000042.1:2212-25887 GCA_964465275.1 uncultured Bacteroidales bacterium
GCGAAATAACTTTAAAAATTTATGTCGAAAAAAATGGCTTTTCTTATATTTTTCTCTGTTGTATTACTGATCTACGGTTCAGTAAATTATTACATATATGTTCGTGGCATGCAGGCACTACCCGATGGAAGTATTTTCAAATCAATATTCCCTTGGGTTTTCTGGTTACTGGTATTAACATATGTGGCGGGCAGGTTTCTTGAAAGGATTTACCTTTCCAATGCCAGTGATGTTTTGGTATGGACAGGATCGTTCTGGTTATCGGCAATGTTATACTTTTTCCTGGCCGTATTGTTTTTTGATATTATAAGACTTGTAAATCACATCATTCCTTTTTATCCGAAGTTTATTACTTCCGGTTACGAAAATGTAAAACTTTACCTGTTTTCGGGTGTGGCCGTTATTGTGGGTTTGGTAATATTGCTGGGACATATCAACACATTAAACCCCCGTGTTAAAGAGCTGGGTATACATATTCCCAAGCAGGCCAATGGCATGAAGGAACTGAATGCGGTTATGATGTCGGACATCCATCTCGGAACCATTGTAGGTAATGGTCATTTTATGAAAATTGTTGAAAAGGTAAAGGAACTCAATCCCGATATCATTCTGCTTGCCGGCGATGTTCTGGATGAAGATCTTGAGCCGGTGCTGCGCCAGAACACTGGTGAAACATTAAAACGTCTCCGGGCTCCGATGGGCGTTTATGGCATAATGGGCAACCATGAACATATTGGTGGAGCTGATGCTGCATTCAATTATCTTGAAACACATGGCATAAAAATTATCCGCGACAGTGTAATTAAAATCAATGACAGTTTTTATCTTATCGGTCGTGATGACCGCGATAAACCCCGCTTTTCGGGAAGGGAACGGAAAGAACTGGAGGAGCTTGTAAAGATGGTGGATCCATCATATCCCCTTATTTTACTTGACCATCAGCCCTACTATCTTGAAAAGGCCGCCGGACTGGGTATTGATCTCCAGCTCTCCGGACATACGCATCACGGACAGTTGTGGCCGTTAAACCTGGTAACATCTGCCATTTACACCCTAAGTTATGGTTACGGAAAAATTGGAAACATGCATGCCTATGTTTCTAACGGTGTTGGTACCTGGGGACCCCCGGTAAGGGTGGGTAACAAACCTGAAATTATTAACCTGAAAATCACTTTCGGGGAATAAAAAATCCGGAACCGGCAAAAGCCGGTCTCCGGAGTAATATCGTCAGATGAAAAAGAATTACTCTTTTGAATCCTTTTCTTTTTCTGAATTTTCTGAACCCTTATCTTTTTTCCAGAACATAAACTTCTCAATGTAATGTTGAAAATTGCGGATGAAGTTTTGGGCTGCAGAAAATCCCGCAGCAAAGCGCTTGATAAAAGTCGTAATAACTACCAGTCTTTCAATGGCGTTAAAACTATCCATTAACTGGTTTTCTGCCATCATCATCTCATATCTTATCTTCGCCTTTTCAAGCTTGATATCCTGCATGGTCCGTATATTCTTAAATCTCTGATAATTCATACGGGAATTTGTTAAGATTTCTTTTCATCTTCATCATCCTGGAAGAAAATATTCACCAAAACTTTGATAATAATCGGGCTGAAAATTTTTCTTCTGAACAGGTAGAAAATCAATCCGAGCACAAGGTAAAACCCGCCAACGATCAAAAGCCCCAGTTCTGTGCTTTCCAAAAGAGTTCCGATATATATGGCGGCTGCAGCAGAGAGAAATAAAAATGCAACAAGCATTAACATGCCCACAAAACCCTGTGCTGCAACAGCAGTAAGTATCCTTACAGCCTTCTCAAAAGCTGTAATGCCATAATAAGAAAGCTTGGTTTCAAGGTACTGCTGAAGGTTTTCCTTAAGCTCGGAAATATTTTCAAAAATGGTTTTATTCTCCATCAAATCGCAGATTAAAATGATCAGCCCTTAATTCTTCAAAGATAAGGACTAATTCAGAACAAACGGTAAATTACCGTTCATTAATCATGCATCCTCAACTTTTTTGAACTTTGTTTTGGTTTCATCGGCGATTTCCTGAACGTATTTTTTCATTTCGTCCATCTTTTCACCAACTTTTTCGCTTACTTCCTTGCCGATTTCATCAGCTCTCTTTTTCAGATCCTTACGGGTATCTGTGCCTTTTTGGGGTGCAAATAATACTCCTGCTGCTACACCTACTGCAGCTCCTACTATAAAACCTACCAAGGCTTTTCCTGTTGATTTATCCATAATAATATATTTTAAAAATTAAACAATAAATTAAACTAATTAAGACTTTTTGTAGCTTAAAAAGCAAATAATTAAGTTATCCCAAATATAATAGAAATTTTTGTCAAAATCAATTTTGATGCTTATTTACCGGTCTTTTTTAATATGATTAACGGAAAATTATCGGTAATTGTTTATTTTTAACATATTTGCATGCTTATCAATTCTTATATTTATAACATCCTCAGATTTTTTACGTATACAGCTAAACCCGTAATTAGTATTTTTACAGCAAATGAAATTTTTTCTTTCAATTACATATCAGATAACGGGAGTGATCAAAAATTTTATGTTCAATTGCAGAAATCTTTTCCATGAAAAAAGTTGATATAAACTTTCATCTGACCGAAGTAGAAACCATTGATGAGCTATCTCAATCTGAACAGGAGCTTATTAATATTTCGCGTCAAATGACCAGGAAGGCATATGCCCCATATTCGGGGTTTTATGTTGGCGCAGCGGTTTTACTTGAGAATGGTAAAATTATCACCGGCAGTAACCAGGAAAATGCAGCCTACCCGAGCGGACTTTGTGCAGAGAGGGTTGCCGTATTTGCCGCATCAGCGCAATACCCCGATGTAAAAATTAAATCCATAGCGATCAGTGGAAATGCCAGATCACATAATATCAGCCACCCTGTAACTCCATGTGGTGCATGCAGGCAGGCACTTCTTGAGTATGAAGTTAAGCAGGAAGATCCTGTTAAGGTTTTTCTGAGTGGACATTCGGGGAAGATCTATATCATTGATAAGATACAGGATTTGCTTCCCCTTTCTTTCACTTCACGGGATTTAACCGATCTCTGAAATTTATCCATTTATTCGCGGAAACTTTTCCCGAATGCCAGATGTTAATATGAGCAAATGAAATAATTTTAAAACTTCACATCCCGATATGATTTTAAGAAGAGTTTTTACACTACTGGTTATTTTTGCATTTGCCCTGTCAACCCGGGGGCAGCAACCATATGCCTATCGCATCTTCGATAAAGACGGAAACCCTGCATCTTTTGCCGATATGTTTGAAAGAGCACAACTATCAGATATCGTATTGTTTGGCGAACTTCATAATAACCCCATCAGTCACTGGCTGCAACTTGAACTTACAATGGCTTTGCATGGCCAGGCAGGAGAAAATCTTATTATGGGGATGGAAATGTTTGAAGCCGATAATCAGCTTCTTATTGATGAATACTTTTCAGGACTTATTTCTGAAAGAAATTTTACTTCCGAAGCCCGTTTATGGAACAATTATAACACAGACATAAAACCCCTTGTGGAGTTTGCCCGCGAAAAGGGATTGCGCCTGGTTGCCACAAATATACCCCGCCGTTACGCCGCAATGGTAAATCGCGAAGGGTTTGAAGGGCTTGAAAAGCTAAGTGATCTTGCCCGTACTTTTGTGGCCCCGCTGCCGGTAGCTTACGATCCTGATCTGCCCGGATACAAAGGCATGCTTGAAATGACAGGTATGCCTGCCCATGCCAATGAGAACTTCCCGAAAGCTCAGGCCATAAAAGATGCCACCATGGCACATTTTATTATGGAGAATTTTCAACCCGGAAATACTTTTATCCATTTTCACGGAGCTTACCATTCAAACAATTATGAAGGCATTGTATGGTACCTTGATCAGATTGATAACAGTTTGAACCTGTTAACTATAAGTACGGTTGAGCAAAATGAAACAGATGAACTGGAAGAACAATTCTTAAGCCAGTCTGATTTTATTATTGTAGTACCTTCTACTATGACCAAAACATACTAAGGGCCGGTTACCTGCTTCAGTATCTTATCTACATGAAAATTCAATAAGCTGCCGGAATCTGAAACAGATATTCCACGATAGCTTTCAGCCTTTTTCATGCTTTCCTGCAATTGAGAAATACTTTTTTGTATAATAGCTGCTGCCATTTGCTGCTTATCGAGCAGTTGCGCCAGGTATTCCTGCTCAGTTTGGCCGGGAGTGGGGATCAATACCGCTTTTTTACCAAATACTGCCAGATCCATAACAGTCGTATACCCTGATCTGCTTATCACCATACGTGCTTTTTGAATGCAGTACCCCATCAGCGATGTACTTCCATGGTTGAACAGGAAGTGGTTTCCCAAGCGCTGCAATACAGTGTTTCCGGGAAATGCCCTGAACCAGACTACGGTTTCATCTTTCAACTCTCGTTGCAGTTTCTCTTCGAGGATAGTTCGCTGGGGTTCGGGACCGGAAAGGATCACAAGGATAAAATTCTCCGGCAATTGACCTGCCATATCATGTCTGTTGTAATTTTCAACATCCGGCTGAGAGGACCGACAAAATCCACAAAAGATAACGGTTTATGATGTGTCAATACACCTGACAAGCCAGGTGGGTTTTCGATATCCGGTGCCCAGCAATGATCAAAAGCCTTGAGAAAAATATGATTGATATAGTTTGCAAAACTTTGAATTGGTTTTAGCTTCGGAGGCATCTGAATAAAAACCTGATGACTGATAAAAACAGATAGTACATGTTTTGATCTTACTCCGTAACGATTATCAGATACCACGATTTGGGGTTGTATCAGTTTTACATTCCTGCTGATCCACAAGTGCTCTTTAACCATTGAGACAAGGAACGCCGGCAATTGCGAAGTAAGTTTTAGTATCATAAAACACCCCCTGGAGTAGCGAATTTCTTTACCCGGGAATTCTTCATACGTTACCCGATTGCCAAACTCCTGGCGCAGCAGTTCCAGCGAAGCACCCGAAGCAGCAACAGTTACCGTGCAGTTACGCTCAAGAAAAGCATGGACTACCGGAATACAGCGTGTAGCATGTCCCAGCCCCCAGTTTAACGGGCATACTAGTACTTTTGCAGGCATTGACATTTTTTACGAACATACGTTTTTTTATTTAATTGTAACAGATCTGTTGAAAAAATATAATTTTACCGCATAAATAAACTTTTTGAATGTTTCGGGCCAAGCCTTCAAATAAAAAAGCACTATGAAGAGTAACTTACGAATTTTTTCAAGTTTTGTAATTGCATTGATCCTGATCCTTTTCATCTCAGGATATACAAAAGCACAGGATACATTGCACGTAGAAGGCCATATTTTTGTACCACAGGCTGAAACTCTTGAAATAGCAGCAGGTACAGTAGTATTTTTTCACGGATATTACCATATTTGGGTTGAAGGAACCCTGCTGGCAAACGGAACAGAGGAGCAACCCATTTTATTTACTGCCGCTGATACCACCCTGCTTTATGATACACATGTGGCAGAAGGTGGCTGGATGGGTTTATTTTTTTTGGCGGAGGATGAGAACCACAAAAACCAGGCTTCGGAAATGAAATACTGCATTCTTGAATATGCAAAATCATCGAAGTTCGACTTTCAAAATGGTGGAGCTGTGAATATTACCGGGCCCATGCAGGTTAACATTGAAAATTGTGTATTCCGGCATAATTATTCTTACCGCAGAGGGGGTGCTATATATATTGAAGGTAACAATGCGCGTGTGAGCCGAAACCACTTTTACAACAATACCGCCCTGAATACCGAGCAGGAATTATGGACTTATGGAGGCGCAATTTATCTTACTGCCGGCCGGCCCGAAATTTCATGGAACAGGTTTGAAGAAAACTTCGCCAGTGGAATAGGAGGTGCATTGGCAGTGGAAACCGCCGATCCGCATGTTTTTAATAATATTATTCATAACAATAACTCACCACTGGGCGGGGGAATCGGGATATTGAGATCCGATGGTGCAAATGTGTTTTCCAACAATCTGATCACAAACAATTTTTCCGAATTTTTTGGCGGAGGTATTGCCTTTATAGAAGCAAGCGCAATCATTACAAATCATACCATACTTAACAACTATGCTGCTTATGGCGGGGGTTTGTACTTTAATGAAATCAGCAGCCCGGAGTTTTACAACTGTATAGTACGCGATAACCTGGTTCATACCGGATCAAATCAGGTTTTTATATGGGATAGCCAGTCGGCTCCTGACTTTTACAACTGCAACATGGAAGGTGGCTTCGATGCATTTGACGGTGGAGCAGTAGGTGATGGCTTTCTGGGGGTTTACCAGGACAATATTGATGAAGATCCATTGTTTGCTGATCCGCAAAACATGAACTTTTCTTTGTTGCATGATTCACCATCTGTTGATACAGGATATGATGGACCTGACTCACCTGATATCTTTCCGGAAGATCTGGCAGGGAACACCCGGTTCAGCGGACCGGCCATTGACATGGGAGCATTTGAATTTCAATACAATTATTATAACCTGATTATTTCCGTTGAAGGGATGGGCGAAACAGACCCTGCTGCAGGAGAGCATTCTTTTTATGAAGGTGCATCCTTCGTTATTGCTGCAACCCCTCACGAAAACTGGCGTTTTGATCATTGGGTAACACCGTGGGGCGAAAATCAAGAAGATACTTTACAAATTGAAATTCTTGATGATATGGAAATTACTGCAGTGTTTGAACCTGAAACGGGAATACATGCAGAAGAATATGAATCCTGGCAGGTGTATCCCAATCCGGTGAAAAATTTTCTGAGCATAAAACGCTCTGCTGAACAATTAACTCCTGCCGTAATCACCGTAAAAACACTCTGCGACACACAGCTTTTCAAAACAAAAACTGATCAACGTAATTTTATCATACCTTTCAGCTTTGAGCAGCTCTCTTCGGGTATTTACATTATTGTCGTTGAAACCAGTGATTACAGAGAGATATTCAAAATAATCAAACCCTGATCGAATTCCGCAAAAATTCGCCCAAAGGAAAAAAATCAAACATACGTATTAAAATCCTTTGTATCTTGTAGTAATTTTGGGGCCGTAAGTTTGAATATTATGTCATGCTGCGGCTTTTACTTTCATGGATAAGGAATAAAAAGGACTGATTATGAATTACGTTTACTTTTCACCTCATTTCCCACCTAACTATTACAATTTCTGCGTAGCCCTGCGAAAATTCGGAGCCACTGTGCTTGGCCTGGGCGATAAAAACTACCATGAATTAAGACCCGAATTAAAATCGGCTTTCACTGAGTATTTCAAGGTAGAAGATATGCATAACTACACCCAGCTGCTGAAAGCAATGGGTTACTTTACCTGGAGATACGGAAAGATCAACGGTATTGATTCCAATAATGAATACTGGCTGGAAACTGAAGCGAAACTCAGGACTGATTTTAACATTGATGGCATAAGGCAGCATGAACTGGATATCATTAAGCAGAAGTCGCAGATGAAAAAAGTATTCCAGGCTGCCGGTGTAGCTGTTGCCCGGGGCAGTAAAATAGAAACTTTTGAAGATGCTCAAACTTTCATCAATGAAACAGGATATCCGGTAGTTGCCAAACCTGATACTGGTGTGGGTGCAGCCAATACTTACAAAATCAGAAATGAAGATGAGCTAAGGTTTTTCTTTGAAACCAAACCCGACATTCCTTACATCATGGAAGAGTTTATCCATGGTGATATTGAGTCCTTTGACGGACTTACCGATAAATGTGGCAACCTTTTGTTTTTTACCGGCCATGCCTATGACAGTGGAGTAATGGAAGTGGTGAACAACGATACACATGTATCCTATTATTCATTTCGCGATGTGCCAAAAGATCTGGAAGAAGCCGGCAGAAAAATTATTAAAGCTTTTAAGGTTAAATCAAGATTTTTTCATTTCGAATTCTTCAGGCTGCACGACAGTGGCAAGTTGGTGGCTCTTGAGGTAAATATGCGTCCACCGGGCGGATTTACCACCGATATGTTCAACTATGCCTGCGATTTTGATATTTACCAGGAATGGGCCAGTGTAGTCATTAATAATAAAATGACAGCACCTTTTGCGAGAAAATATCATGTTTGTTATGTCAGCCGGAAATTCAATAAAAACTATGTATTATCGCACGAACAGGTGTTAGAAAAATTCGGCAGTTCTGTCATTCACCACGATAACGTGCCGGGAGCCCTGGCACCGGCACTGGGGAACTATGGGTACATTTTAAGAGGTAAGGATCTGGAGCCGGTTCTTGCAGCACAGCGTGAAATTCAAAAAATGTAATGATTCATAACCGGCAGGTAAAAATTCATTCAACTGATTAAGGCTTTTCATCCTGCCGTCGATTTCAGAGTTAATTAAAACCATGGATGATTTACTGAAATACAAAATTGCAATGACCATGATACCGGGTGTAGGCGGTATTACAGCAAAAAAACTGATCTCTTATTGCGGTGGAATTGATGCTGTTTTCCAGGAAAAAGAATCTGCACTGAAAAAAATTCCGGGCATTGGAAATCACCTGGCAAAGATTGTTAGTCGTTTCAAAGATTTTGAGCGGGTTGAGAAGGAATTATTATTCATTGAAAAAAACAAGATAAAGGTTTTATTTTTTACCGAAAAAGGATATCCTGAAAGGTTGAAGCATTGCGACGACGGGCCCGTTTTGCTGTTTTACAAAGGAAATGCTGATTTGAATAAAAGCAAGGTTATAGCAGTAGTAGGTACACGAAGCATTACCGAATATGGCAAAGAAAAATGCACTGAAATTGTAGAAGGTCTGAAAAAACATGACCCTTTGATAGTAAGTGGTCTTGCCTATGGTGTAGATACCCGGGCGCATAAAACTGCTATGGACAATAATTTACAAACCATAGGAGTATTGGGTCATGGGCTCGATCGTATTTATCCCCCGCTAAATAAGCCTCTTGCAAAAAGAATGCTGGAAGAAAATGGTGGGTTACTCACCGATTTCCCAACAGAAACAAAGCCTGACAGAGAAAACTTCCCAAAAAGAAACAGGATCATTGCCGGTCTTGCAGATGCACTTATTGTTATTGAAGCAGCCAAAACAGGGGGAGCTCTTATTACAGCCAATATTGCCAATACTTACAACAGGGATGTTTTTGCTGTTCCCGGCAGAACCCACGATGTCTACAGCCAGGGAAGCAATCATCTCATAAAGATCCATAAGGCCAACCTGCTGGAAACCGCAGCTGATGTTGAATACATCATGAACTGGGAAAGCGAACCGGCGAAAACCAGAAATCAACAACAACTTTTCATTGAACTTGAACCTGATGAGAAAATTCTCGCTGAACTGATAAAAGAGAAAGGAGAAGCTTCTTTTGATTTTCTGGTTAACAGTTCAGGGTTTTCATTCAGTAAAACTTCAGTTATCCTGCTGAACATGGAGTTTAAAGGTGCGTTGAAACCCCTGCCCGGGAAGATATTCAAACTAAACGGAATCTTATAACTCCGAATCAGGCTGTTTATACTGTTGACAGCAGATTATCAAGATTTTCAAACTTCACCCTGTAATCTTCAATGGTTCTTTTGATGATCTCTTTGGCTTCTTCAGAATTGTAAGTGTGCGTTATTTCAACGTCAAGCTTAGTATTGGGCAGGTCTTTATAGGTAAGAAAATAATGCTTTAACCTTTCCAGAACGGGTTCAGGACATTCGGTTATATCTGTCATGGCCCCATAAACAGCATCGTCTTTGAGCACTGCAATGATCTTATCATCGGCCTGGTTGTTATCAAGCATCCTGAAACCACCAATAGGGGTGGCTTCTACCAGAATGTCTCCATGAGAGATTGACTTTTCTGTAAGAATGCATACATCAAGGGGGTCGCCATCACCCACAAGATCAGTTCGACCTGTTTTTTCATTGGCATATTCTGCCGTTCTTTTGGCACAAAGGGTTTGTGGAATAAAACCGTACATGGCTGGCAAAACATTGGAATACTTCTGCGGACGGTCAATCTTAAGGTATCCGGTCACTTTATCAACTTCATATTTTACTGTATCGGTACTTACCATTTCCACGAAACAGGTTAAAATATCAGGAGCATCCTTACCGATATCAACCCCATGCCAGGGGTGAGATTTATATCTGAGGCCCATCAACCTGCCAATGGGATCCATTATTTTATTTGCCATAGCTTCTTTTTTTGCCTTGCAAAATTAAGGATTTAATTGATGCCGGCTGAATATTTTATGGGATAAGGTAATTTAAAACTTTCCTTATGATCATTGAAAACATAAATATAATACCCGTAGTTATCACCTGCATTTTACACAAAAACTGCTTTCCTTTTTTAACAGCAATTTTTATATAAATTTTTCAAACAGTTGATTATCTGTTTTTTACATGATTATGCCAATATTTTTTATACGGGTTTACCACAGTTTTAAAATATGAAATATTACGTATTGTAACTGGTAGTATTACGGGATATCTTTAGCGTGATTTCAGGAATATGTCAATAAAAAGACAAAAAAAGCCGACAAAAAGCATTAATTCTTGGAAGAAGGAAAATGTTCCAATAATTATTCGGAAAAGAGGGGATACCCGTAATTCAATCTGTTAATGAACCTGATTAAAAAATTTTCAACAACCATAGTGGTATTGATTTTTCTGTTCAATAGTATGCACGTACAGGCGAATCAATACAACTTTTATGTATCTCCTGACAACTATAATGAGGAGCCATGTAATATTGATCCGGGTAATATTGAAATAACGGTAACGCCTGCAAGTTGCAGCAATTTAAGTGATGGTAGTATTGTGGTTGAAATAAACCATGGCAATCCTTTTATGATTTCATTGAGTGTAGGTTGCCATTCAATGAATGATACAAAAAATACAAATACAGCAACAAACAATAGCACTGTTCATTTTAATAACCTGGCGCCGGGCTATTACGGAATTTTTATTACTGACACCGATGAGTGTATGTTTTACCAGTGTGTTGAAGTAACCGCTCCCGTCAATATATTTGTTGATTACAGCTTTGAACCGATATATTGTTTCGGGCACACAACCGATATCCTGTTTTCTGTTTCAGGGGGAACTCCTCCATATAGCATCAACGGGTTGGAAGGAGAACAAATTGCTATCTTCAATGATGAGCTGGTGCTTGAATATATAACGGCAGGTGAATACTCATGGATTGTGACAGACTCCGATGGCTGTTTCCAGCAAGAGATAAACCTGACCATTCCTGAACCTGCTCCATTATTGGCAACCCTTTTATCACTGGAAAATAATTTGTGTAACGGTGAATACAACGGAAGCGCTGCAATTGCTGTTACAGGAGGTACGGCACCCTATTACTCTGATGCAGGGACTTTTGAAGATGAAATACTTACCGTGGAAAACCTGCCTGCCGGATCTCATACAATTACTTTCAGTGATTCAAAAAACTGTGGTCCGGAAGAAATTACCTTTGAAATTGAAGAGCCTGAAGAAATTCTGATAAACATCATTGAGATTCAACATTTTGAACCCAACACTACCGGTGGCCAAATAATTACCGGGATATCGGGAGGTTCACCCCCCTATCGTGTGAGCTTAAACGATGGATGCGAAACCGATGAAAATGCAGAAACACATGTATTCAATCCAAATCAGGAAATTTCATATACAGGCCTTGATCCGGGATGGAAAGTTATTACGGTAAGGGATCAGAATGAATGTATTGCCACAGTATGTGTAGAAATAAAAAACCAATTTATTACAGGCATTTCCGACGAATATGAAAATTATGTGTCATTGGATAGCGAATCCGTCAGATTCAATGTATACCCCAATCCGGCCGATGATATTGTAAGCATTGATATCATTCCGCAGGTTACTTCTTACACATCTTTGGAGTTATTTAATGTATCAGGGAGGAAAATAGCTGTAGTTTTCCGGGAAATGCTGAAACAGAGCCAGGTGCACAATTACTCAATCAATGTTCAAAACATCCCTGATGGAATTTACCTGTTAAGATTAACAGATGATATGGGAGTCAGGCACCGGAAAATTATTATTGCCAGGTGAAAAGATAGTATGATTACCTTTTAACAGCAATTTCAATAACATTTCAAAGTTTTCCGGAATCTTCACCTTATATTTTCTCCTTATACAATATTTGCAATGTTTTAAAGGTTTGTAACAAAGTAATATTCTGCATTTTTTATTAGCTTTGCATCTCATTTTTTACCATGGCACGACAGGAAGACATAGTATTAGGCCGGCGTTTGAAAACATCCTATATTTCAACAGTTGTAAGCATTGCACTGGTATTGTATGTACTGGGTTTACTTGGATTAATAATCATGCATACCCGTAAACTTTCCGAGCATGTAAAAGAAAACATCGGTTTTTCTATTATAATCACAGATAATGCCCGCACTGCCGAGATATCGCAACTGCAAAAATCCATTGATATGTTGCCGGCAGTAAAATCTACCGAATTTATTTCAAGCGATAAAGCAGCAGAAGACCTTTCAGAAGAACTGGGCGAAGATTTTGTGGGGTTCCTGGGCTACAATCCTCTGTTTCCTTCGATCGAAGTACGATTGCAGGCTGCATGGGCAAATCCTGACAGCCTTGTTGTTTTTGAAAGCCAGGTGCTGGAAAGCAATATCGTTAAAGAGGTAGATTACCAGAAAAACCTTGTGCACATTGTTAATGAAAACATCAGGAAAATCGGACTTTTTCTTCTTCTTTTCGGAATTTTACTCCTGGTTATAGCATTTAGTCTTATCAATAATACCATACGCTTGAGTGTATTTTCAAAAAGGTTTTTAATAAAAAGCATGCAACTTGTAGGGGCAACCCAGGCTTTTATAAGAAGGCCATTTGTGATCAAGGGCGTAGTACAAGGTATTATCGGGGCAGCGATTTCCATTGCACTTCTTCTGCTATCGCTGTATGCCGCCCAAAAATCGGTACCTGAACTCATAAATTTTCAGGATATAGAAATGCTTTTTACCATGTTCGTGCTTGTAATATTGCTGGGGGTTATCGTTAGCTGGATCTCCACCTATTTCGCTGTGAGAAAATACCTGCACATTAAAACAGATTATTTATACCTGTATTAAATTATATACATATGAAGAAACAAGCTGAAAAAGATCTTCAGGCAAAGAAAAAACCCGAAACGGATTTTCTTTTTAACCGGCAAAAATATTATATCCTTATAGCCGGTTTGGTTATTACCGCGCTGGGTTTTATTCTGATGGTCGGTGGGGGAAGCAATGATCCCAACGAATTCAGTTACGAATTATTTAACTTCAGAAGACTTACCCTTGCTCCTTTTCTGGTTCTTCTGGGTTATGGTGTTATGATTTATTCTATTCTCAGCAGAAAAAAATAAGTCTTCAAACTAAAAATCATTTACCAATATTTTTACTCCGGAAAAATACCTTTAAATTTTTCCCGCGTTAAGCAAAAATAATATTTTCATTATGACATGGTTTGAAGCGCTCATACTGGGCCTTTTGCAAGGTCTTACAGAGTTTTTACCTGTTAGCAGCAGTGGCCATCTCGAGCTGGGGTCTGCTTTATTCGGATTACAGGAAGATAATCTTACCTTCTCCATCATTGTTCATGGAGCAACATTTTTGAGTGTCCTGGTGGTTTTTCGGTATGATATTTTACAACTCATAACAGGTTTACTGAGGTTTCGATGGAATGATGAAACAAAATTTGTTTTTCTCCTGGTAATATCTGCAATACCTGTTGGTATAGTAGGTGTTGTTTTTAAAACCGAGATTGAGGCACTCTTCAGCGGAAATATTCTATTCGTGGGCATCATGCTGCTGATTACTTCTCTGCTTTTACTTCTTACACAACTAGCACCCCCCAAGAAAAAGGAAGTTAATATCGAAAGTGCAATCATAATTGGACTGGCGCAAACCCTGGCCATCCTGCCAGGTATCAGCCGCAGCGGAGCAACCATAAGCACTGCACTGTATTTGGGTATTGACAGGGAAAAAGCCACAAGGTTTTCATTTCTTATGGTCCTTATTCCAATATTTGGTGCATCATTTTTTGAGGTAATGGAACTTGCAGCTGCTGCTGAACCATCAGCTACAGCAACATCATCTCTTCTTACAGGTGCAATGGCCGCATTTCTCTCGGGTTTGCTGGCATGCAGCTGGATGCTGAAAATTGTCAGGCGCGGAAAGCTGGCATACTTTTCAATTTATACTTCCATTGCCGGTATTTTGGCTATTTATTTCGGTTTGTTTTAATTTATATCTGATGTGGTTCTTAAACCCTTTTTAACGCATATGACAGAACACAATATGATGGCTGAAGAATTTTTAAGCGGAAGGGTATTATTGATTGACAAACCACTTGGGTGGACTTCTTTTGATGTAGTAAAAAAAATAAAGGCATTATTGCGGCACCGGCTGAAGCTGAAGAAAATCAAGGTAGGGCATGCCGGAACCCTTGATCCGCTTGCTACAGGATTGTTAATCATTTGCACCGGGAAAAAAACACGCGAAATAGATAATTACCAGGTAAAAGAAAAAGAATATACCGGTACTTTTTTTCTGGGGGCATCAACCCCGTCATCTGACCTTGAAACAGAACCTGATGAGTTTTTCCCCACAGATCATATCACAGAAACACTTGTTAATGAAGCCGCCCGGAAATTTACCGGCGAACTTGACCAGGTACCACCGCTGTTTTCAGCAAAAAAGATTGATGGAGAACGGGCTTACTTTCATGCACGCCGCGGGGATACAACTATATTAAAATCCAACAAAATATTTATCCATGATTTCGAGATCACGCAACTGGACCTGCCCGAAGTAAAATTCAGGGTAGTTTGCAGTAAAGGTACATATATCAGGGCACTGGCAAGAGATTTCGGAAAGGAAGTAAACTCCGGATCATATCTGAAAGAACTAAGAAGAACCAAAATAGGTGAATTTTCTGTGGAAGATGCCTGGTCAATAGAGCAACTGGAAAACTATTTTAAAAAAATGGAGACCTGAATTTATTCAATAATTTGGTATTATCTTAAGCAACTACCCCTTAAAAAAAGGCTGTTTTTGTTTTTTTATATGAAAACTATTGACATGGGCCTTTTCATGTATTATCTTTGCACTCCTTTCTCCGGGAATTTTTTACAAACAAAAAACCATGCATAAAATTTTCAGTTAGGCTTTGTCGGAATTAATCAAATAAGGCACAAGCTTAAATTTTTTATGCTTCGGAATATAAACGTTAAAAAACAAGGGAAAATAAATAAACCAAACAGAAACAATACTTTATAAAATTTGTTGATGCATATTGGAACAATCATGAGTTATTGCCGGGGCATCTCTCCTAACTTTAATTTACAAACAAAATAAAGATGAAATTATCGGATTTTAAATTCAACCTGCCTGCAGAGCTGATAGCAGAGCGACCATCAGAAAACAGGGACGAATCACGTTTAATGATATTGCATCGCGACACCGGTGAAATTGAGCATAAATCATTCAAAGACATCCTGGGGTACTTTGATGATGGTGATGTAATGATTGTTAACAATACCAAGGTTTTTCCTGCCCGGCTGTATGGCACAAAAGAAAAAACCGGTGCCCAGATTGAAGTTTTCCTGCTCAGAGAACTTAACCGCGAAGCCCGCTTATGGGATGTTTTGGTAGACCCTGCCCGTAAAATAAGAATTGGGAATAAACTGTATTTCGGTGAAGACGATAATCTTGTTGCAGAGGTAATTGATAACACTACATCCAGGGGTCGTACACTAAGGTTTTTATTTGATGGCACCTACGATGAGTTTAAAAAAACTGTGGAAAGTTTGGGTGAAACTCCACTTCCAAAACTTATACGTCGTCCTGTTGAACCTGAAGATAAGGAGAGATATCAGACCGTTTTTGCTAAAAGAGAAGGAGCTGTTGCTGCACCCACTGCCGGAATGCATTTTAGCCGCGAACTCGTTAAGCGGCTCGAGCTAAAAGGTATAAATTTTGCCGAAATAACACTACATGCCGGCCTTGGAAACTTCAGAAGTGTGGATGTAGAAGACCTGAGTAAACATAAAATGGATTCAGAGCAGTTCCTCATTGAAGAGAAAACGGCGAACACAGTAAATGCTGCCAAAGAAAAGAGGAAAAAAATATGTGCCGTAGGTACTACAACCATGCGGGCCCTGGAATCTTCCGTCAGTATTTACGGACAACTCAAACCATTTGAAGGGTGGACAAATAAATTTATCTATCCTCCCTTTGAATTTAGCGTAGCCAATGCCATGGTATCCAATTTCCACCTTCCACAGTCTACTCTCATGATGATGGTATCTGCTTTTGCAGGTTTTGACCTGCTTATGAAAGCCTACAAAGTAGCAGTAAAGGAAAAATACAAATTCTTTACTTATGGTGATGCTATGCTTATCATTTGATATATACTGAATGCAACAAAAGTATGCAATTATAACTGCCGGCGGAGCAGGATTGAGAATGAACTCAGCCCTGCCCAAGCAGTTTTTGCCACTGCATGGTAAACCTGTACTCTTTCATACCATTTCGGTTTTTCTCAGATTTTCGCCTGATATTCATATAATACTTGTATTGCCCGAAGAACATCGCGAAAGATGGGAATCGCTTTGCAGTAAGCATCATTTTCATCCACCAATTACTCTTGCACATGGCGGACCCACACGTTTCCACTCTGTAAAGAACGGACTGAAAAATGTGCCGGAAGATGCACTGGTAGCCATTCATGACGGCGTAAGACCCCTGGTTTCACTAAAAACCATTCAACAGTGTTTTCATATTGCATCAAAATTCGGGAATGCCATTCCGGCAGTAAATATCAATGAATCGGTAAGATTACTGGATGGAGCCTTCAGCAAGGTTGTCAGTCGTGATTCGCTTAGGTTGATCCAGACTCCCCAATGTTTCCTGGCAGCCAGGATCAAAGCTGCCTATAATGTTAATTACGACCCGTCTTTTACAGATGATGCTACAGTGCTTGAAAACAACGGCGAAAGAATTTACATGGTAGATGGCAACAAAGAAAATATTAAAATCACCACTCCCGAAGATCTTGCTGTTGCTGCTTCATTAATGGATTATATAAAGAAAAAAGAAGATTAATACCGGGCTGCAATACCAATTGCATGCTTCTTTTTAAATCACTCAGGCAACTACACCCTTTAATGTGGCCGAAGTGCAATCGGTAATTTTTACTTTAACATAATCACCAGGCTTAAACCCCTCATCAGGAAATACAACCATCTTGTTCTGGCTGTTTCTGCCACTTACATATTTATCTGACTTGCGCGATCTTCCTTCTACCAAAACTTCAAATACTTTTCCAACATCATCCCGGTTGCTTTTGAGCGATAATTTATTCTGCAAATCAATGATCTCCTGAAGTCTTTTTGATTTCACATCTTCCGGTACATCATCTTTCAGTTTCTTTTCTGCAATTGTACCCGGTCTTTCTGAATATTTGAACATGTAAGCAAAGTCAAAACCTACCTCCTTCATAAGGCTTAAAGTTTCCAGGTGATCCTGTTCTGTTTCTCCGCAAAAACCTGCAATAATATCAGTTGTGATAGCTGCTTCGGGTATAAGTTTTTTTATGGACTGTATTCTTTGAAGATAAACTTCACGTGTATACTTTCTGTTCATCTTTTTTAACACCGCCGAACTACCCGATTGAACCGGCAGGTGAATAGCCTTGCAAATGTTTTTATTACGTGCAATCACTTCAAGCAATTCATCTGACATATCTTTGGGATGCGATGTGGCAAACCTTACCCTGAGCAATGGGTTAATATCGGCAACCATTTGCAGGAGTTCATGAAAGCCGATAACCCTGTCTTTCATTTCATCTTTATAACGGTAAGAGTTCACATTTTGTCCCAGTAAGGTTATCTCCCGGTAACCCCGTTCAAACAAATCATGTGCTTCTGAAATAATACTTGATACACTTCGGCTCCTCTCTTTTCCACGGGTATATGGTACAACACAATAGGTGCAGAAGTTTTCGCATCCCCTCATAATGGAGATAAATGCTGATACTCCATTGCTGGCATATCTTACCGGAGAAATATCAGCATAGGTTTCTTCAGCAGATAAAATTACATTTACAGCTTTTTGCCCGGTTTCCACATCCAGTAATAATTGCGGTAAATCTCGATATGCATCGGGGCCTGCTACCATATCAACCTTTGATCCGGCAGTAGTTTCTTCCAGCAATTCGGTTTTCATGCGCTCGGCCATACAACCCAGCACACCCAGCACCAGGTTAGGATTCTTTTTGCGAAGTACCTGAAGCTGTTTCAAACGGTTCAGTACTTTTTGCTCAGCATTTTCTCTTATTGAACAGGTATTGATAAAAATGATATCGGCCTTATCCGCTTCAGTGGTTGATTCAAAATTTTTATCGGTCATGATGGAAGCCACAATTTCACTGTCAGAAAAATTCATCTGGCAACCATATGTTTCTATATATATTTTCTTTTCCAATTTTTTACTCCGCATTTAATTCGTAAATGATAATTCAGGTATTGAACTGCAAAATTACTTATTTTTTCAGGCACGGTTTATCTTTGTGATTTCTTTAGAATAACTGATCTGATGCTTGCTCATTGTTTTGTAAAGAAATTTACACGAACTTCATAATAAAAAGAACTTTTGGTGATAAATGCAAAATGAAAAGGGCTAAAAGTCTTTGTTTTACTTTCGAATAATAATTTTTTTTTGCAATGTAATTAGGCATTTGTAAACATTACCTGCCGGTCAACGTTTAGGATTGACAAAACCAATTTTGTTTCTATTTCATTTTTATTAAGTAGTTTTGCAACCCTTAAAGAAAACAAAAGAATATGTAGTTATGGCTAAAAACCTTGTTATTGTTGAGTCACCGGCTAAAGCTAAAACCATTGAAGGATTCCTGGGAAAAGAATTTCTGGTAAAATCAAGCTTTGGTCACGTACGCGATCTTTCAAAAACCAAGCTTGGCGTAGATATAGAGAACAACTTTGCTCCTGTTTATGAGATTTCGGATGACAAAAAGAGTGTAATAAGCGAATTGAAAAAGCTTTCGAAAGCTGCCGAAGTAGTATGGCTGGCAACTGATGAAGACCGCGAAGGAGAAGCCATATCATGGCATCTTGCCGAAAGTTTAAAACTTGATGAAAAGAAATACAAACGTATAGTTTTTCATGAAATCACAAAAAATGCCATTCAAAATGCCATTCAAAAGCCGCGTGGAATTGACAATAATCTGGTAAATGCTCAACAGGCGCGCAGGGTACTTGACCGCTTGGTGGGCTTTGAGCTTTCGCCATTGCTCTGGAAGAAAGTAAAACCATCACTATCAGCCGGCAGGGTGCAATCTGTAGCCGTAAGGCTTATTGTTGAAAGAGAAAAAGAAATACAGGATTTCAAAACTTCAAATTCATACAGAGTTACAGCCTTGTTTGAAGTGTTGCACAATGGCCAGCCTGCAATGGTAAAAGCCGAACTTCCTCACCGGTTTAAGAATAAAAAAGAAGCCCTCGAATTCCTTGAAAAGTGCAAAGGAGCAAATTTTTCTGTTGATGATGTTGAAACAAAACCTTCAAAAAAATCTCCTGCAGCACCCTTTACAACATCAACACTGCAACAGGAAGCAAGCCGCAAACTCGGTTTTTCTGTTTCACGAACCATGGCAGTGGCCCAAAAACTCTATGAATCTGGAAAGATTACCTACATGAGAACCGACTCGGTAAACCTTTCCGACACTGCCGTTGCAATGGCAAAAGAAATGATCGAAAAGAACTTTGGCAAGGAATACGTGAAGGTAAGGAAATATGCAACAAAATCTAAAGGCGCACAGGAAGCTCACGAAGCCATCAGGCCAACATACATGAACAATACGCAGGCCGGTGCCGACGATTCAGAAAGAAAGCTTTACGAACTCATTTGGAAACGCACACTCGCTTCACAAATGAGCGATGCCTTGCTTGAAAAAACCAATGTTACTATCGGTATTTCAACCACACAGGAAAAATTTACTGCATCCGGAGAGGTTTTGAAGTTTGAAGGATTTCTGAAAGTATACCTGGAATCTACCGATGATGAAGATGAAGAAGCAAATGAAGGGATTTTGCCTCCTCTTAAGGTTAAACAACCTCTAACAATGAAGGAAATTGTTGCCCAGGAAAGATTTTCGAAACACGCTCCACGCTATACCGAAGCAAGTCTGGTTAAAAAGCTCGAAGAACTTGGTATTGGACGACCTTCAACCTATGCACCCACCATATCAGTAATACAAAAAAGAGAATATGTGGTTAAAGAAAGTCGCGAAGGTGTAAAACGTTCATACGATTATCTTTTGCTTAAAAATGACAAAGTTGAAGAAAGCCGCAAAACAGAAATTACCGGGGCAGAAAAAAACAAAATGTTCCCCACCGACATTGGTGTGGTTGTGAATAGTTTTCTGATGGAGTATTTCCGTGATATTATGGATTATAACTTTACCGCTGATGTAGAAAAAGAATTTGATGAAATTGCCCAGGGAATTAAAGAATGGACAAAAGTTATTAAAGAGTTTTATTCACCTTTCCATGACAAAATTGAAAATACGCTGGAGCATGCTGAAAAATTCAGTGGGGAACGAATCCTGGGTAAGGATCCCAAAACCGGCAAAGATGTAATTGCACGCATTGGCCGTTTTGGACCCATGGTGCAGATTGGCCAGGCTGATGAAGAAGAAAAACCAAAGTTTGCAGGTTTACGGAAAGACCAAAGCCTTGAAACCATCACTTTAGAAGAGGCACTCGACCTGTTTAGACTTCCACGTACTATCGGGCAATATGAAGAAAAAGATATGGTGGCTGCCGTTGGCCGGTTTGGCCCCTATATCAGGCATGACGGTAAATTTTATTCTTTACCCAAAACCGATGATCCCCTCACCGTTGAAGCAGAGCGTGCCAAAGAGATTATTGAAGAAAAACGGGAAAGTGACCGCCAAAAGATCATTCGTGAGTTCAGCGAAAATGACGATATCAAAATACTTAAAGGAAGATGGGGTGCCTACCTTGCAGCAGGGGGTAAAAACTACAGGCTTCCTAAAGGCAAAGATCCTCAGGACTTTACGCTCGAAGATTGTTTAAATATAATAAAAGAAGGAACCTCAACCAAAAAAACACGTACAACACGAAAAAAAGCAAGTACCAGGAAAAAAAATTAACACCTTAATGCTGCTATGGAAATTGCTGATTATTTCGTGCCTGTAGAAACCCAAAAATTTATTATACCCGAAAAGTCGCATCCGTTACTTTTGGGAAATGTTATCAACAGTCATCTTACTGAAAAACCCTTTCCAGCACTGGAAGAGACCGATATCGCCATTATTGGGGTTAAGGAAGACCGTAATGCTCCTGATAACCAGGGCTGTGCTTTTGGCCCCGATTATGTAAGAAAATATTTGTACAATCTTTTCCAGGGTCCCTTCAAGGCGCGAATTGCCGATTTGGGAAACATAAAACCCGGTGAAACCATAGAAGACACTTACTTTGCTGTTAAAAGTGTAGTAGCCGACCTGCTCGAGAAAAAAATTGTGCCTGTTATTATAGGAGGCAGCCAGGATATAACTTACGCCAATTACAGGGCATATGAATCACTGGGTCAGATCATCAATATTGTTTCAGTAGATGCATCTTTTGACCTGGGACTCAATGAAGACAAAATTTCTAACCATAATTTCCTGAATAAAATTCTTACCCATCAGCCGAATTTCCTGTTCAACTTTACCAATATTGGATATCAAACCTATTTTGTTGATCAGGATGCTATTGAACTGATGAACAAACTTTACTTTGATATATACCGACTGGGATTGGTAAGAAAAAACATGGAAGAGGTTGAACCCATAGTACGCAATGCCGATTTATTAAGTTTCGATATGAGTAGTATCCGACAATCAGATGCACCTGGAAACGCAAATGCATCACCTAACGGATTTTATGGCGAAGAAGCCTGCCAGATCACCCGCTATGCGGGTCTCAGCGATAAACTATCTTCCATTGGATTTTATGAACTGAATCCTGCCTTTGACAACGGTGAGCAAACTGCGCACCTGGTAGCTCAAATGATATGGTATTTTATGGAAGGATTTTACAACCGGAAAAAAGATTTTCCCGATCGAAAAAGGAAAGACTCCGGCGCATATGTAAAATATGTTGTATCAATGGAAGAATTCAAAAATGAAATCACCTTTTATAAAAGCAAAGTAAGCGACCGATGGTGGATGGAAGTTCCTTGCCAGGGTTTACAATCAAAATATGAAAGACAATTTCTTGTACCCTGCTCCTACAGCGACTACCAGGATGCCTGTAATGAAATACTTCCCGAAAAATGGTGGCAGGTGTATCAAAAATTTATGTAATCCGCCCGTTTATCTATCCCGATCATGAATTAATTAATTGTTTTTTTAATAACGGCAAAACATGCCTTAATAGCTCTTATATATAGGAAAAACCGGTGATTGGTGCAAGTAATCTAAGAATCTGTGTAATTTCTTCGGTTTGAAAACAAGTAATATTACTGATATCACCCTTTGGCTTAGTTTATATATTTGTAAAGCTTAAAGTGAGTAAGACAAACTTACAAAAATTTGATTATCAATTTGTTCTTTGAAATTATGGTCCCGACAATTATTAACAGCACATTGTTGATAATAAAAAATGTTGTAATTTTGGACGCTTAAAAATGAGATAACAATTATTATTATCTCCCATTCAATTTTTAGGACTTTTCTGCGTTTCTGAATTGAGTAAAAACAAAAACTGAATTTCAATGAAAAAATACAGCATCGCTGCCTTGTTTATTTTACTATTAATATATGGCGATGATGTTTCAGCACAACAAGAAGCTCAATTCAGCCACAACATGTTCAACAATATGGGTATTAACCCGGGTTTTGCCGGTCTGAGATCAGCAATATGTGCTACGGCGCTGGCCCGCCAGCAATGGGTTGGCTTTCGCGATGGCGAAGGCACACGGGTAAATCCTGAAACCTACGGTTTTAACATAGACGCTCCCATACCTTTTCTTAAAGGGGGATTAGGACTGGGGTTTATTCAGGATCAACTGGGGTTTGAAACATCGCTGGGCGTAAAACTGGCCTATGCGTATCATCTCGACCTTGATTACGGTACATTGGGTATTGGAGCACAGGTTGGCTTTTTGGATAAGCGAATTGATTTTTCCAATTTTAATCCGATTCAGGATGGTGATCCGGCTCTGACAGGCTCTGCTGAAGAATCAAGAATGTTTATTGATTTTGCCCTGGGGGCATTTTATATGATGGATGACAAAGCATGGGCAGGTATATCGGTCAGCCAGTTATCGCAACAAAACCGAGAAATTGGCCCGTCTGAACACCAGCTCAGAAGACATATTTATTTTACTGCAGGATATAATTATACTTTGCCATCACAGCCCGCTTTTGTCTTAAGCCCTTCAGTTTTGTTTAAAACCGATCTCGGTTCTTTACAAACAGATATAAACACTTTTATTACATACAATAATCGTTTTTGGGGAGGCGTTAGTTATAGACTTGATGATGCAGCTGTTATTTTTATGGGACTTACATTTG
>CAYXIT010000043.1:0-23617 GCA_964465275.1 uncultured Bacteroidales bacterium
TAATGTTCCATTGATATTGAAAAATGGCCCTGAATGGTTTAAAGCCATTGGTAATGAGAAAAGCAAAGGAACCAAACTGTTTACATTAAGTGGTAAGGTGAAAAATTATGGTACTATTGAGGTGGAGATGGGTATTAGTTTCAGAGATATAGTTGAAAAAATTGGTGGTGGTATAAAAGAAAAACAGGATTTTAAGGCTATTATCCTGGGGATTAACAGTGGCAGTTATGTTACAGAAAAAACACTGGACACCATTGTGGATTTTGATGCACTTAAACAGATTGGTTCAGCACTTGGAAGCGGCGCATGCGTTGTTGTTGACAAGAATTCCTGTATGCTTGATCTTGCCAAATTTTTCACCCGTTTTTTCAAGAATGAAAGTTGTGGAAAGTGTATACCTTGCCGTGAAGGAACAGCGCGAATGCTTGAAATCGTAGAAACAGCTACCCGTAAACCTGAGAAGGATAATTCTTTTCAAACCCTCGAACGCTTTAAAGGTATTATGCAGTTAAAAGGTATGGCCGATGTTATGAAAGACACCAGCTTGTGTTCACTCGGAAAATCTGCACCAAATGCCATTTTAAATACCCTTGCCAATTTCAAGTCGGAATTTGATGCACATGTGTTTGAAAGAAAATGTCCGGCCGGTGTATGTCGCGATTTGAAAACATACACCATAGATGTGGATATGTGCACAGGATGCACTGCATGTGTTAAAAAGTGTCCGGTAGATGCAATCATCGGTACACCAAGACAACCCCACTTTATTGTTCAGGATAAATGCATAGCATGCAATGCATGTTATGAAGTATGCAAATTTAATGCTGTATTAGTGGAATAATTTAAACCCGAATATGAGTTTTACCATTCAAGTAAATAACAAACCTGTTGAGGTGCACGAAGGTGAGATACTATTGAATGCTTTACGCAGAAATGGTATCAAAATTCCTACTTTGTGCTATATGCAAGGTTTTACACCATCCGGTGCCTGCAGATTATGTGTTGTGGAGGTAGAGGGTAAAAGAGATCTGGTTACTTCGTGCGCTTATCCTGTTGAACCGCAAATGGTTGTAAAAACAAATTCTGCGAGAGTAATCAAAGCCAGAAAATCGATCGTAGAAATGTTGCTTTCTAATCATCCCGATGATTGCCTTTACTGCGAACGCAACGGAAACTGCGAATTGCAGTGGCTTGCAGAAGAAATGAATATTAAAGATAGGAAATATTTCAGCAGCAAGCGCACTGATAAACGCGATCATTCCAGCCCAAGTGTATATCGCGATCCTGCAAAATGCATTCTTTGCAGCAGGTGTGTAAGGGTTTGTGAAGAAGTGCAACTGGTTACAGCTATCGAGTTTATTTCCAGGGCTGATAAAACTTCTGTAAATTCAGCTTTCAGCAAAGGACTCAATATTTCAAGTTGTATCAATTGCGGGCAGTGTATAATGGTTTGTCCTACCGGTGCACTTGTTGATATCTCTCATATTGAGAAGGTGCAATCTACCCTGGCAAGTGACAATAAATACCCTGTAGCTTTTTTGTCACCCGCTTTTGTGGCATCCGTGACCGATCATTTCAATTTAAAACCATCTGATAAACCTGCAGGATTAATTATTACAGCATTAAAAAATATTGGTTTCAGAAAAGTTTATGATCTGGGTTGGGCAGTGGATATGAATATTCATCTTGAAGCTTCGCTGGTGCTGGAAAACAGTAAGAAAAAAGAGAATGTAATGCCATTGTTTTCTTCCTGTTGTCCTGCCTGGATTAAATACGCCGAAGAATTTGTTCCGGAAATGATCCCGGATATCTCCACAGTAAAATCGCCTCAGCAGTTAATGGGGTATATAGTTAAAAATCATGAGAAATCCATGGTTCAAAAGGAAAAACGACAGCTGTATACTGTCTCTCTGATGGCTTGTGTTGCGAATAAATTTGAAGGTTCAAGAGAGGAAAATACCCGTAAAGGTGAATCGGAGATTGATGCAACTTTAACCGTAAGGGAGTTTTTAAAAATGCTTCGCAGTTATGGCATAAACCTGCTTCATTTGGATCCGGTTATTGCTGATGATCCTTTAAATCATTCATCAGCAGCCGGTTATCAGGTGTCTAACTCCGGAGGCAAAGCAGAAGCCGTTGCTATTCATCTGGATTATCTGATCAACGGAGATAAAAAAACCGGTGCCAAATTCATTCCGCCTAAAAATCCCGGCAGCAAAAAAGAAGTTAAAATAACAATCGGGAACCAGGAATTCGGTTTTGCATGGGTTAGTGGGATAGCAGATGCACAGAAATATTTTGATCAGCTTATAGCAGAAAAAAGAAAAGACATTCATTACGTAGAAGTTATGGCTTGTCCCGGCGGTTGTGCCGGAGGCGGAGGACAACCTGTTTATTATTTCCAGGATAAAATAAAAACACGCAAAAAAACAAGTCAGGATCTTGAAAAAAGCGTAAAATCTAAAAAGCCATCTCACAATATACATATGATGGAGTATTTGAATGTTCGTCTGGCTCGCGAAGAAGAAAAGGAAGTACTACATACCCGCTTTAAACAAAGAGATGTAATAAAATAAACGACCCGCAATACATTAAGATAATTTTCAAACCCAAGGTATAGCAAACATGGATCTTCAACAAAAAAATCAATTTATTTATACGGTAAAAGACCGTTGCAAGGTTTGCTATACCTGTGTAAGAGAATGTCCGGCCAAAGCTATACGTATCGTGAATGGTCAGGCAGAAATAATTGCAACAAGGTGTATTGCCTGCGGAAACTGTGTAAAAGTATGCAGCAGGGACGCCAAGATGTTTTCATTTGCAATTGACAGAGTTAAAAAGTTAATAAAAAGCGAAGATAAGGTTGCCGCAATTATTGCTCCCAGTGTGGCTGGTGAGTTTATTGATATTTCAGATTATCAAACCCTTGTAGGGATGATAAGAATGCTTGGGTTTGATTATGTTAATGAAGTTGCTTTTGGTGCCGAACTTGTTGCAGATAAATATAAAGAATTGCTTAAAAAAGATCAGAAACAACCTTATATTTCTACCAGCTGCCCGGCTATTGTGTCTTATGTGGAAAAACATCATCCCCAGATAGTTAAATCACTGGCTCCCATTGTATCCCCTATGATCGCTACCGCAAGAGTACTTCATGAAATGCACGGTAAGGATTTGAAGATTGTATTTATCGGTCCGTGTATTGCCAAAAAAAATGAAGCAATCCTTGGCCAGTTCAAAGATCTGGTTCACGAAGTGATTTCCTTTACCGAGCTCAGGAGAATGTTTGATGAGAAGAATATTACCCATAATCATCCGGATGTTTTACCTTCAGAGTTCGATCAGCCCATTGCTGGTAAGGGATCGGTATTTCCAATAAGTGGCGGAATGTTACAAACCGTTGACCTTGAAGAGGATTTCCTGAGTGGTGAAATAGTTGTTGCAGAAGGCAGGCAGGATATTACTGAAGTATTAAGAGAGTTTGAAGAGGGATATCTTGAAGCCAAACTTTTTGATCTGCTTTGCTGCAATGGTTGTATGAATGGCCCGGGAATGAGTAGTCGCCAACAGTTTTTCCTCAAAAGAAAAAACATAAGCAATTTTGCAAAAAGACAATTTGACCGGCTTGATCATAATGAGTGGGCGAAAAATAAAGAGAAATTTGCTGGTATTAGGCTCGACAGGTATTTTATAGCTGATGATCAACGCTATCATTCTGAATTTTCTGAAGATGAGATTAGAAAAGTTAAAGAAAAGTTAGGTATCTGGAGCCAGGATGATGAACTTAACTGTACTGCTTGCGGATATGATACCTGTCATGAACATGCAGTAGCTATTTTAAAAGGAATCGCAGAAACAGAAATGTGTTTACCTTATACCATTGATAAGCTGCATAAGTATATTGCCGAACTTGATGTTTCCAACAAAAAACTTGCATCCACTCAGGATGCACTTAAGCAGTCTGAAAAGCTGGCATCAATGGGTCAGTTGGCTGCAGGTATTGCCCACGAAGTAAATAATCCACTTGGTGTGGTGATTATGTATGCTCATCTCTTGCTTGATGAAATAGAGCCTGACTCACCTCATTATAAAGACCTGAAACTTATTGTCGATCAGGCCGACCGATGCAAGAAAATTGTGGGTGGATTGCTTAACTTTGCAAGAAAAAGCAAGGTAAATATTACCGAAGTAAAAATCAGATCGTTAATAAAAAACAGTTTGAAGGCAGTAATGATGCCTCCAAATATTGATTTAAAAATATTACTGGATGCATCAAAGGAGGTAGTTGCCTGCGATCATGATCAAATGGTTCAGGTATTTGCTAATCTTGCTAAAAATGCTGTAGATGCTATGCCCGATGGCGGCGAATTGCTTATAAAAGTTGAAGATGATTCCAATACTTCTGAAGGTCTTGTATTTAAAGTTAAAGACACCGGCACAGGTATTTCTCCTGAAAATCTGGAGAGGATGTTTGAACCCTTTTTCACCACCAAAGAAGATGGAAAAGGAACCGGCTTAGGCTTGCCGATCATTTATGGTATTGTAAAAATGCATAAAGGAAATATAAAGGTCGACTCGAACACTGATCCTGAAAAAGGACCCTGCGGAACCAGTTTTTATGTTAGCCTTCCCGGAGTACCGGAAAAGATAAATGTACATTGATGATTGATAAAATACACAGGTATGCTTAAAATTGAGAAAAAGAAGATTTTACTGGTTGATGATGATCCTGATTATCTCTTTCAGCTTACCATAGCATTGGAAGATATGGGTTTTGAAGTTATTGCGGCACAAACTCAGCAGGAAGCTGAAAATATTGTTGACAAAATGAAACCCGATCTGGCCATTCTTGATTTAATGATGGAAAATCAGGATACAGGATTTATTCTTTGCCATCTTATTAAAAACAAATATCCTGATGTGCCAATCATTATAGCATCTGCTGTTACAGCAGAAACAGGATTGTTGTTTGATGTTGAATCGGAAGATGATCGCCAGTGGATCAAAGCAGATCTTTTTCTTGATAAAGGCATCAGAACAGATCAGCTTCATAAGGAAATCAATAAATTGCTCAAAATATAGGCAATGGGAAAATTAAACCTCCTTGTGGTTGATGATGAACCTGGAATCAGAAGTGGTATAAAACGTATCCTGGAGAGTTTCTCGGTGAGTTATCCTTTCATGGATGAGGACTTTGAATTTGATGTGCTTGAAGCTGCCACAGGAGAGGAGGCCATTGAGTTACTCGATAATTACTTATTTGATATTGTGCTGCTTGATAATAAACTGCCGGGTATTCAAGGGGTTGAAGTGCTTGAGTATATTAAAAGTCAAAGTATTGATGCCATTGTGGTAATGATCACATCATATGCATCTCTTGATCTTGCAGTGAAAGCAACCAAAAGCGGGGCGTACGACTTCGTTCCCAAACCATTTACACCCAAAGAATTGAGGAGTTGCCTTGAGAATATTGCCAAGCAATTATTTTTAAGGAGAATGACACAGAAACTCCAGGTGGAAGGTAAACAAATCAGGTTTCAGTTTCTTTCAGTCCTTTCCCATGAATTAAAATCACCTATTAATGCCATTGAAGGATATCTTAAACTCATGGAAGCAAAAAAGAAGGGTGATAAGATTGATGATTACGAAGAAATGATTCAGCGATCTTTGGCAAGAGTGCAGGATATGAGAGACCTGATTATGGATTTACTCGATTTTACAAAAATAGAGTCGGGTAAAAAACAACGTAATATTAAACCTCTGTACTTGTGCGAAATAGCCAGACAAGCTATTGATTTGATACAACCACTTTGTATTCAAAAAGATATTGACATACATCTGAACTGTAATGAAAAAATAACACTTAAAGCAGATCGTCAGGAACTCGATATAATTCTAAATAACCTGCTTTCAAATGCAGTTAAATACAACAAGCAAAGTGGCCGTATTGATCTTACACTTAAAAAGGAAAAGAATGAGGTAATACTTAATGTAAATGATACAGGGATAGGAATGGAAAAGAAGGATATTGAGAAGCTTTTTGAAGATTTTGTACGCATAAAAAGTGAACATACGAAACATATTAGCGGAACGGGATTAGGTTTATCTATAGTGAAAAAAATTGCCGATCTGTATAGTGCGAAAATTCAGGTAGAAAGTGATCCGGGAATTGGAAGCACATTTACAATAAGATTTCCGGAAAATTAATTACAAATATTTATTTACATCCAATGGACCCACAAAAAAGTAAGGACCTTCCAGGTAAGACAATAGAGCGCCTAAGTCAATACAGGAGGATTCTTTTTAATAGCATAAATGAAGGTAAAATTAACGTATATTCACACGAGCTTGCCCGCATGATGAATCTTACTCCCGTGCAGGTGCGTCGTGACCTGATGTTAATCGGATATTCAGGTAGCCAGAGCAAAGGCTATGTGATAAAGGATCTCATAAGCCTTATAGGCAAGATCATTGACAGCGATGAACAACAGAAAGTAGCTATTGTTGGTATGGGTAACCTGGGGCGGGCAATAACAAGTTACTTTTCCGGTAAAAGAGAACGTCTTTCAATTGTTGCAGCATTTGATAACGATATGCAAAAGGCCAATCGTATTATTGCCGGCGTTCCGTGCCATCATGTAAACAAACTGCAAGAGATCCTTCCGGCTGAAGGTATAAAGATTGCAATACTGACAGTAGCACCGGAAGCAACCCATGATGTGGCTAAAATGCTTTTTGATGCAGGAATAAAAGGAGTACTCAATTATACATCGGTCCCCCTTACGGTTCCCGATGGAATATTTCTGGAAGAATATGATATTGTTACTTCTCTGGAGAAGCTGGCATTCTTTGTAAAAAAGAATGTATAAACTTATTAACTTTTTAATAACAAAAAAGATGTAAAAAATGAAAGTTTTTCACGATACACGTGAAGCAATGGAACAGGTTAAAAACACTGTTGTAACAACAGGTTCCTTTGATGGTGTGCATATAGGTCATAAGGTTATAATTGAAAGATTAAAACAAATTGCCAAAGAAATAGATGGTGAGTCAACCCTAGTGACTTTCCACCCACACCCGCGAAAAGTATTATACCCCGAGCAGAAAGATCTTAAACTCATCAATTCTCAGGATGAGAAAATCAAACTACTTGCTAAAACAGGACTCGATAACCTTGTGATTATTCCTTTCACGAAGGAGTTTTCAGAGACAACATCTCATGATTTTATAACTGATATCTTAATTGATCAGCTAAAGGCAAAAGTTATAATTGTAGGTCAAAACCATCATTTTGGACATAACCGATCCGGTGATTTTTCATACCTCTATAAACTAAGTCAGGAGCTCGGATTCAGGGTCGAGGATATTCCCTTGCAGGATATCGAAAATGAAACAGTCAGCTCAACAAAAATTCGCAAGGCATTGCTGGAAGGAAATATCATGAGAGCAAATGCCTACCTTGATCACCAGTATATTATACGTGGACAGTTCTGCGATTCACCGGATCTGGATGGTATGAAAAATCAAAAGTTTTTCAGGATATATAACAGAGAAGAAGAAAAACTCATACCTCCTCCCGGTATTTATGCCACCAGCACGGTATGCAGTGATGAGTTTCTTAAATCTATGAGTGTTATAAGAGAAGATCATAGCGGAAAGCGTATTGTAGATACTACTCTTTTATATGATAATGTTTTGCTTCATGACGTAAGGGTTACAATTTATTTTTATAAGAAAATTAAAGGGCAGGAAGCATTCATGGATAATAAAATTGATGTGGCTGAACTTGAAGAAGCAAAAGAGGATATTGACGAATTACTATACTGATTGTAAATATTACAATTGAAATGTCAATGAACCAGAACAGTAATCTTAAAGTAACATTCCTGGGAACCGGTACATCAACCGGGGTTCCTGTAGTGGCATGTGATTGCGATGTTTGCAGGAGTAATGATCACCGCGACCACAGGTTACGCACTTCTGTTATGGTTCAGGTAAACGGACATAATTATATAATTGATTGCGGCCCGGATTTTCGCTATCAAATGATCCGCGAAAAAGTAGAAGATATATCTGCAATATTATTCACGCATGGTCATCGCGATCATATTGCAGGGCTTGACGATGTAAGAGCTTTCAATTATGTCTTAAATAAAACTGTTGATGTATATGCCAGTGAAGAAGTTATGGATTCAATCAGACGTGAATTTCCCTATATTTTCACTGAAAAACGCTTTTTTGGTGCTCCTCAACTGGATTTCCATATAATTGATAACAATAAGTTCATGGTAGATGATGTAGAAATCACTCCTATTGAAGTTCTGCATCACAAATTAAAAGTATTCGGGTTTCGTATAAATAATTTCTCCTATGTTACAGATGCAAATTATATATCAGAAATAGAAAAAGAAAAGATAAAAGGATCAGAAATACTTGTAATTAACGCACTCAGAAAATCAAAGCATATCTCTCATTTTTCACTTCAGGAAGCCATCGACATAATCAATGAAATTGGGCCAAGAAAAGCATATATTACCCACTTAAGTCATTTTATAGGGCTGCATAAAAATATTGAACAAAACTTACCCGAAAATATTTTTCTGGCATACGACGGGTTAAAAGTTGAAATAAATACCATTAGGGAATAAATTAAAAGAAATATTTCTATTGATAAAAAACTCTATAGAGAATTTACTGAAGCATTCAGAAAACAAGGTAATCTGTCCCAAAAAAATTATCATGTTGCCTTAAATTTCCGTATTTTTGTACCTTAATTACCGAAATAGTAATTGTCATGATATACCACCCTGAAAATTACAGTATTAAGGATCAAAGGATGAAGCCATTCATTGACCCTGATGAGATCTGGAATTTCATCAATACAGCCAAGGGAGATAAAAGCCGGATAAGGGAGATTATAAAGGCTTCTCTTGATAAAAAGCGTTTATCACTTGAAGAAACTGCCATATTGCTTAATGCTGATGACCCTGAATTGATTGAAGAGATAAAGGAAGGTGCACGCACACTTAAAGAAAAAGTTTACGGTGAAAGGATTGTGCTTTTTGCTCCTCTTTATGTAGGCGATCTTTGCACAAATAATTGCCAGTACTGTGGTTTCAGAGCCGAAAATAAGGGCATGAAGCGTATTACTTTAAGTCGCGAAGAACTCATTGGCGAAACCACCGCACTAATTGATCAGGGTCATAAACGATTGATTCTTGTTTACGGTGAACATCCAAAATATTCAGCTGATTTTATTGCTGAAACTGTACGAACCGTATACAGCGTAAAGCACGATAATGGTGAAATACGAAGAGTAAATATAAATGCTGCTCCCTTTGATATAAATGGTTTTCGCACGATAAAAGATGCAGGTATAGGCACTTTTCAGATTTTCCAGGAAACTTACCACGAACCCACATATCTGAAAGTACACCTTGGTGGTGTAAAAAGAAATTATGACTGGCGGCTTACATCACTTGACCGTGCCCAGGAAGCCGGTATTGATGATGTAGGTATTGGTGCACTTTTCGGACTATATGACTGGCGTTTTGAAGTACTGAGTCTTGTAAGACATGTAAACCATTTTGAAGCGGTTTATAACGTGGGGCCACATACCATTAGTTTTCCAAGGATTCAGAATGCTCTCTCTCTTAATATTGATAAAGATCATCTTGTAACAGATGATGAATTTGTAAGACTGGTATCGATATTGCGGCGGGCCGTGCCTTATCCCGGTATGATACTCACAGCGCGTGAGCCCCGCCACATTCGCGATCAGATTTTAAGATTCGGAGTATCGCAAATTGATGGTGGAACAAACCTTGAACTAGGTGGATACAGTAAAGCAAAAAAAGATACCCAGGATCTTTCCATGGAGCAGTTTCAAATAAATGACAACCGCTCTTTGAATGAGATCATGGATGAACTGATCAAAACAGGATATATTCCCTCATTTTGCACCGCATGTTACAGGCTCGGACGCACAGGAGAGCATTTTATGGAATTTTCTGTACCGGGTTTTATTAAAAGATTCTGTTCACCCAACGCATTGCTTACTTTGGCAGAGTATCTTGAAGACTATGCACCAAAAGATACCAAAGAAAATGGCTATAAATTAATTAACCAGAAGATATCTGAACTGGCTCAGCACCAGAATGTAGATAAACTTAAAGAGAAGGTTCAGTTAGTAAAAAACGGTAAACGTGATTTGTATTTCTGATTATTGTAAATAAAAAAAGACAGGTATGCAACAGTCAAGAATAATGGGAATAATGGTTTATGACCGTATAAAAGAAGCGGGTAAAGCTCAGGAAGTACTTAGTAAATATGCTGCCGTTATACGCACCAGGCTGGGGTTTCACGAGCTATCAAGAGATGTTTGCAGCAGGGTAGGGACAATCCTTCTTGTTTTGCAAGGTGAACCCGAAGTCTGGAATAAACTTCAAACCGAACTGGAAGATATTGGTGGGGTAGAAGTTCAGATCATGAAATTTAAAAATTCTGAAATATAATTCACTTAATTCAGGAAGCAACAAACTAAATCAATTACATTCATGGATCAACTTGTGATTTTAGGTTTAATGGTAAAAGAAAAGGAAAAGCATGCGGTGCGCCTTCAGGAAATATTTACAAAATTCGGATGCAGTATAAAAACCCGGCTCGGGCTCAATGAACTTGATATTCCTGAAGCCGGTGATGCGGGCTTAATAATACTTGAACTTATGGGAAATATGGAAGAATGTGGCCGGCTGGAAAATGAATTACACACAATAGATGGTGTAGAAGTGCGAAAAATGACTTTCTGAAATCTTAAACAAACAACCATTATTTATTAATAATCTATTTTAACTCCAGACAATGGCCAAAATTGTTCATCTCTCAGAAGCAGCCTCATTGGCAATTCATTCCATGGTGCTCATTGCAAAATCTGACACACATATTAATGTTAATATGATCGCCCGGGAGATGGGTGCATCAAGAAATCATCTTGCTAAGGTTTTACAGCAGCTGGTAAAACATAATTATCTGAAATCCGTCAGAGGACCCAGCGGAGGTTTTGTTCTTAATGTAAACCCCTCTGAAATTACACTTCTTGATATTTATCAAGCCATTGAAGGAAAAATTGAAACTCCCGAATGTCCGCTCGATCGCCAGATATGCCCATTCGATAAGTGCCTTATGGGAGGTATGGTAAAAAGTGTTACTGATCAGTTTAAAACTTATTTTGAAGGACAAACTCTTAAGAAATTTATCAATGAGCCTTATTGATCAGGCTTTGTAAGTTTTTGCTCTCCTTTTTACAGTTGTTTTTTCTGAATTTCAGAAAAAAATTTATCTCTGATTAAACCTCTTCCGTTTTTGATCATCAAAGAACCAAAATCGTAAATATTAACCCAATAAATTTGATGATCATGAAAGCCAGAAATTTTTTTGTAATTACGCTTGTATTCTTTTTTGCAATAAATATTGATGCATTTGCACAACGAAGCCCAAGGGGCAATCAGGATGGTGCACGTATGTGTCTTGATATTCCTGAACTAACACAGGAACAGGAAACCAAAATCAAGGCAATCCGAACAGAGAGATTGAATGAGGCAACAACTCACAGAGCTCAGATGGATGAACTGAGAGCTCGTAAAAGAACACTTCGTCTGGCCGCAAATCCTGATATGAAAGAAATTGAAAAAGTAATTGATCAAATGTCTGATCTGAGAGCAGAGCATATGAAAGCCGCTGAAGCTCATCATCAAAGCATCAGGGAGATACTTACTCCTGAGCAAAGAACATGGTTTGATAGTCGCACTGCAAATCGTCCTCGCCTTGAACAGAGAAATATGGGAAGAGGACAGGCTCCCTGTGGTGAAGGTCGTTATATTGATCAAAGACCTCGTGGCAGAAGAAGATAGATATAAAGAGTTTTTCATTCAATTTTTGTTTTAATGCCCGAAAGCCCGTTATGCGGGCTTTTTTTAGTTATGACAGATGGAATGAATTCAATAACTTTGCCGCTTCAAACAATTTTGAAATATGAGAAAGGTACTATTTTTTTCCGCGATACTAATTCTTTCCACCAAGACTTTAAAAGCAGGAGAGGACCCGGTAATTATTAAACCATATGGTTACATTAGTTATGAGATAATATATGATACCTACCGCTCTCTCGATACCCGCGATGGGGAGCTTTACCTTTTCCCGAAAAAACCTGAATATGATATCAATGGCAACGATATAAACAAAAGAAGCAAGTTTAATATGTTGTCAGTTCACTCACGTTTTGGAGTGGATATCAAGGGTCCGGAAATTTTGGGCGCAAAAACATCAGGTAAAATTGAAACAGACTTTTTTGGTACCCGGCAGGACCTTGTAAGGATGTTAAGACTCCGACAAGCTTTTATTCGTATGAATTGGGAAAACTCTGAGTTGATATTGGGAAATACTTTTCACCCGGCTTTCGTACTGGATTGTTTTCCGCAAACTGTTTCATTTGCAGCTGCTGTACCTTTTCATCCTCTGAACCGGTCACCTCAATTACGTTTTACCCAAAATATCTCTGATATGATCACAGGTTCATTGTCTTTTCTTGTACATGGATATCATAATAGTGCCGGCCCGGCAGACCAGCAAAGGAATTCTGGTTTACCCGAATCTGTAATACAATTGCGTTTCCAACCCTATTCAGGTTTTCTGGCAGGAATAACAGCAGGATATAAATTTTTATCTCCCAGAGATATAACTAACGGAGGTGAAGCGACAAAAAAAACCATCGGATCATACAGTATTCAGGCATTTTCAAGAATTACAACTTCAAATGTTGATATAAAACTTGAAGGTATGTATGGAGAAAATCTTTCACATTTTATTATGATTGGTGGTTACGGGGCAAGAGGGACATCAGAAACTATTGACTGGAACAGCGATTATGATTATTCAAACTTACGAACACTATCAGTTTGGACTGATATAGGAACAAATTTTGCCGGCTTTGACTGGGGAATATTTGCAGGTTATACAGAAAACCTGGGTTCAAAATACCTGTATACCCCAATTGCAGGATTATCGCGTTACGATGATCTTCATTTTCTTTTCAGAATATCTCCAAGAGTTCTATATAAAGAAGGAAACATGAGCTTTGGTGCTGAGTATTCTTTCTATAATGCAGTATATGCCGAAGATTTTGACACATACGGCAAACCTTCGGCATCTCTGGATCCGGCCATCAATAATCACATATTACTGATGGCCCGTTACATTTTCTGATCGGTGGAAATCCTAAACTGATTGAAGAAGCCTGGGAATTAACTCTGTCAATTCATTGTATTTCAGATTTCTGGCCACAATGGTGCCATCAGGACCGATGAGTATATTCTGGGGGATGCTGCGAACAACATACTTACCTGCCGGTTCGCTTCTCCAGCCTTCCAGATCACTTACCTGTGGCCATGTAAGTCCATCTTCTTCGATTCCTTTTACCCAGGCCTCATGAGTTCTGTCAAGCGAAACACCAATTATTTCAAAATCTTCTGAATCAATTTCATTATATGCTTTCACCAGATCAGGGTTCTCTGCCCTGCAATAAGGGCACCACGATGCCCAGAAACTGAGTAATACATATTTACCTCTATAATCGGAGAGTGAAATTTCGTTTCCCTCAGGATCGGGAAGGGTAAAATCAATTGCTGGTTTTCCGATAGACACTCTTTCAAGGTCAGCAACCCGACCTGCCAGATCATCATAATATCTTGATCCGGAGAGTTCTGTATCAAAAATATCAAGTATTTCCTGCAATTCTTCGTGATCCAGTCCATGACTCAATTGTCTTATTGCAATAAAGACTGCAGCCGGTTGATCGGAATATTGGTTTACATAATCCAATACTGCCTGCTTTCTTAGTCTTTCAGTTTCTTCATAGCGTTCCTGAAGCTGATCGGCAAGTATCTCATTATTTTCTTCCACTGCTTTTTGGATTTCTTCCTGGTCAAAACGAAGCCTTTCATCAAAAGGTTGTACAACTTCATCCAGTCCGGTAAAGATTTCGTGAGATTTTGAACCACTTACCTGATATTGAGAAGGATTTTCGGCGTCGATGTCAACTTCTATGTCTGTATTTTCAACAAACAGTGTAAGACGACTGGCCACTCCATCAATATTCAGGTAAAATATCTCAGGATGTTTCAGCTCTCCTGAAAAGCTGAAATTTCCGTTTTGAACTTCAGCTGAATCCACATTTACCATTAATCCGTCAACCCTGTCTTGCAAATACACCTTCCCATTGTCAAGTCCGCTTATCGAACCATTAATAGTAAAAGATTCCTTTTGTTTTGGCTGGCAGGCGAAAATAGCTGCAGCCATGAAAACGATCCATATTTTTTTCATGGTATTTATTTTTGATTTGTATGAATAATTTGATTGAATATTTCATCATTATTATCTGCTTTGCGTGTAAAAAGACTTACCAGCCAGGTTACCAGAAGAGCAAGAGCAAATGCAGGTACAAGCTCATAAATCATTTCTTTCAGAAAATCAACTCTAACCCATATTATTACAGTTACTGCCCCGGTAATTATTCCGGAAATTACTCCGGCTTTGGTAACATTTTTCCAGTATAAAGCAAGTATTGATGTAGGCCCTAATGCAGCCCCTAGTCCGGCCCATGCAAAAAGCACCAGCCAGAATACCAGTTGCTCAGCAACAAAACCCATTAACAATGCTGCGATTACAAGGAATACGACAAACCAGCGACTGATATAAACAAGTTTTCGCTGCGAAAGTTCCTTGTGCCTGTAAATCATTTTTTCATAGATATCTCTTACAAGTGCAGAAGCAGCAACAAGAAGCTGTGAATCGGCTGTTGACATAATGGCCGCAAAGATTGAAGCTATAACCACACCGAACATAATGGGGTGGAGATGCTCCGCTGCCAGAGTAGGATAGAGGTTTTCAGGATCTGCCCCCGGAAGGAAGTTAATATCTGGGAAATAAATCCTGCCAGCCATTCCGGTAGCCAATGCTCCCAATGCCATAAGAATATTGGCTCCCGTACCTACCATTGCAGTCATTTTCAGCTTTGCCGGATTTTTTATTGACATGTAACGGGCAATAATATGTGGATTTCCTACCGAACCCAGTCCGATTCCCAAAAACCCGATCAATGCCCCGGCTGCTAATGCAAAGGCATCTGTAAACCGGCCTCCTTCATTGGTTATAAGCGAAGCTTGCTCATAAAAAGCACCAAAACCACCCAGATGTATAATCGTAATAATTGGCAGGACTACTAATGCAATAATCATGATAAACCCTTGTATGGTATCTGTTACACTTACTGCAAGAAAACCACCTACCACAGTATAAAACAAAATAATAACAGCAGTTAATAGCAGGCCCTGGTTCTGTGTTAGTTGAAAACCGGCACTGAAGGTTTTTCCGCCTGCAACAAATTGGGCAGAAACATATGCCAACATAAAAATGATTATTATTGCGGCAACCACAGTACGTATGGTTCCTGACTTATCTCCAAATCGCTCTTCAAAAAAATCGGGTATGGTTATACAGTCCAGATTTTCACTAAACCTTCTTATTCGTGGAGCAAAAAAGAAAAATAGAAAAAATTCAGCTGTAATATAGCCTGCAGCCGCCCATAAAGCTGATAACCCCATTGTATATGCCATACCCGTAAATCCCAGCAATAGCCAGGCGCTGCGGCCACTTACTACAGCAGATAAAGCTACCACAAGCATATTCATTTTACGACCACCAATAAAGAAATTGCTTATTCCCTGTGAAGAAAATCTTGTCGCCAGAACACCTACAATTACAATCAGTACAAGGTAGCCAATAAATGCGCTTAATGCATAATTATCAACATGAAGCACAAGGCTTTGAACTTCTTCCATGTATATATGATTTTGGTTTGCAAAAGAAACAACTAAAATACATAATTATTCCGGTAGGATGCCAACCTAAATCACTTCAAGTGTTTCTTTTTTTACCCATCCAACATTGCCATCGGGTAAGCCAATTTCATACCATTCCCCAATAATGCTTCTTACATAAACTTTTGTGCCTTCATGTACAAGAAAAAGATCTGGACTTTGCGGAGAAGGAGAACTTTTCGCAGAAACTCTTGGATTCATAATAACAGCTTCATTGTCGGCTGTAAGTCTGTTATATTGTTTTTGGGCAAAAATGAATGAAAACACTGTGAGAAGCATTAAAAATATTGCCGCATAAAAAGAAGTTTTTTTTACCCCCCGGGTACGGGAAAAGAGATATAAGGCAGTAAGAGAAAGCAATAAAAACAACAGGATGATCGAAGTAATACCCCATCCGGTGGCTGACTGCATCATATAAATATTTTGCCACCATCTTTCATAAAAAAGCTTCGGGCGTTCATCTGTACGGTCAACCAATCTGTTTTTAGTGATTTGCAGGTTATGTAAAATATTTTCATTAGCAGGATCAAGCCTGAGAGCTCTCTCGTAATGCAATACTGCATTACCTAGACGGTTGTTTTTAAAATAGGCATTACCCAGATTATAATGTAGTTCTGAAGCTTCAAATCCTTGCTCTAAAACTTGTTCGTATAATTCAATAGCATATGAATATTCGCTGCGGGCGTAAGCTTCATTAGCTTCTTTAATCAGCTGATCGGGGTTTTGAGAAAAAACATCTGTGCCCAATATTGCAAAAATGAAAAATACTAATGCTATCCTTTTCATAGGTTTTCTCTATTTCTTTTTGCTTCTTAACTCTTTTTCAATGGTAACAATTGTTTCCAGGGCTTTATTATAAATTTCAGCCATACGGTTGTCTTTTTCTCCGGGTGCAAAGCGGGCAAACTCTGTATCATTAAGCGTGCTCATAAAATTATCGGAGAGTTCCGGGGGGACCTTTTGCGATTTAAAAGCACCTGACACTGTTTCTTTATTGAGAATTGAAACTGGAATGCTTAGCTTATCGGAAAGATAACCCCATAGCGCCTTAAAAATCTCATCATAAAATTCATTCTCCTTCTTTTTATCCAGATAAATCTTTGCCAGTTTAAGTCTTTTTCTAGCCAGTTTCTCAGCTTTTTTGTTTCGTAAAAGCTGCTGGTTGCTTTGGAGTTTAATATAGTTTCTTCGGTTTATAATGAAAAAGATAAAAAGAGCAAAGGGTATGATAATCAATAGAATGAATAAATGACTTCCGTAAAATACATCTCCCTGACGAAATAATTTTATTGGCCCGGTATAAATATATCTGATATCGGTAGCAATTTGTCGGATATCTTCCTGGCTAATACTTCCGGGAGCAGTCCCCTTAGAAGCAGCATCACCACTCACATTGATCGTGAATTCAGGAGTAGATTTGCTAACATATTGCTTCCTTTCCGGATCAAAGTAAACAAAATTAAAAGGTTGGATAACAAATGTACCACTGGTGCGCGGAATCATGAGGTAATCAAAAGTTCTGGAGCCTGAAACTCCTGAAACAGTATTCCTGATATTATCATTTATATTGGGATCAAAAACTTCCAGGTTGGCCGGAAAATTAAAATCAGGTTTCCCTATCATGCGCAAATTGCCTTTGCCCGAAACTGTTACTTTCAAATTTACGGCATCATTGGGATTGACTTCTGTAGCAGAAATATCAGCCGATACATCAAAATCAGTACCTGCCATGCCGGTAAATGCCGCAGGGCGGTTTTGCACAGGCAAAGGTTTTACGTTAAGTTTGAGTGTGTTGGAAGAAACCGTTTGTCTGATTTGCCGCTGGTCAAAAGGAGAGCCGCCAAAAAAATCATCAAAAAGACTTTGGCGTCTGCGTTGTCCGGGCAAAGTGATAACCATATCCACTTCAAGTGGTTCAATGGAGATCTCACCGCTCCTTTGAGCAAACAAAGCTACTCTTCTTATTTCTGCTACCCGGTAAGTTTCACCATTTATGACCTGTGTGCGGGTTTGGGGAGGACCGGTTTGGGTAAGATTTTCTGACCAGAAACTTCTGTAGGAGGGAAGTTTTTCAACATTGTATTGACTAACTCCTACTTTCGTTACTATTTCATAAGTAATAATGACTTGTTCGCCCTGGTAAGGGCTCATATTATTTGCTATTGCTCTGATAAATATATCCCGGGCTGTAACCATGCTTTCATCCTGTGTTCTGCTTTGGCCGGGATCAGCCGCTTGCGGTGGTGTTGCAGCTGCACCCACATTGATTGTAACAGAATTGGAACGATATGTTTTCCCGTCAACCTGAACGGCAGCAGGTTGTATGGTCTGGGTTCCCTCACGGGTTGCCTCTAAAAGATAAGTATATGACACAGACTCTGTAAGTGTTGTTTGGCCGTTAATAATTTGCATGGATGTACTTGATGACTGGCTGGGACCGGAAAGAAACCTGAAGCCTTCAAATGAAGGTGCGGTAAAATCCGAAGGACGGGCATTTATCTGGAAAGTAACACGAAAACGCTCGCCCACTGCAACACTGGCAGGGGCAGAGGCTGTAATTTCAGTATCGTCTGCCTTACCTGCTGTTGAACAAAACAATAGAATTATCAAGAAAAATATCTTTTGCATAGATTTAAGTTTTACCATTCTCTTACCGGTCTTTGCGGTATTGCTTGTCTTTCTTCTCTTTCAATTTTTTCCTGTATTTCCTGTTCCTGCTGATTCAGTGCTTCCAGGATGCGCCGGGCCTCTTCCGGAGAGATCTGATCGGGTCTCGGTTGTGGTTGCTGCTGTTCATCATCCTGGTCATTTTCGTCATCCTGCGGTTGCTGTTGTTGTTCCTGTTCCTGTTGGTCTTCCTGATCATCTTCACCATCCTGATCCTGTTCCTGCTGCTGTTCCTGTTCCTGAAGCATTTTCATTGCCCTGGCCAGGTTAAATCGTGTATCATTATCATCAGGTCTTATACGAAGAGAATTTTTATAAGCATCAATACCTTCACTTATTTGTTGGTTTCCCAGCAATGCATTACCCAGGTTATGATATGCATCGGCACGTTTGCCATCTGGAATATCTGATTGCACTAATCCTTCCAGAATATTGGAAGCTTCATCGTACCGACCCTGCTTGTATAGTGAATTTGCAAGATTGTATAATGCTTTTATATTGCCGGAATCATCTTCCAATGCCTTCCTGTAATTCATTTCGGCATCTGAATAATTTTCATTCTTATACTCGCGGTTTCCTTTTCTCAGATCAGGATTTACATTTTGCGATAATGTATTCAAACTAAATAAAAAGAAAGATAGTAAAAAAATAATGATATGTCCGGAAGTTTTGTTTTTCATAAGGTTTAGTTCATGAAAATGTATAACTGATCGTTTTTAAATTTTTTACTTCGACATTACGAAATATCAAAAAGTTTTATTTTATTAAGCCATTTGCTTTTCCTTTCAAATATTAAAAACTCAAAAAGAAAGAAAATCAGGGCCAGCGCAATGAAGTAATGAAACCTGCTTTCATATTCAGCAAAACGAGTAGTTTCATATTCCTGTTGCTCCATCAGTCTGATCTCTTCAAGAATATTATTAAGACCCAGGTCGGGACCTGTTCCTGTTTGAAACACTCCGCCAGTTTGCTGGGCAATATTTCGCAGCATCGGTTCATCAAATCTGCTTACCACGGTATTTCCTTCATTGTCTCTGAGAAAACCACTCAACTGACCGCCACGGTATACCGGAACAGGTGCTCCCTGGGAAGTACCAATTCCGACAGTGTGGATTATTATTCCCATATCAGATGCTCTGTTGGCAACAGGTATGGGGTCATCCTGATGGTTTTCTCCATCCGACACAAGTATTATAACCCTGCTTTTATCATCCTGCTTCGCAAATGTTGCAATGCTTCTTTCCAGGGCGCTGCCGATGGCAGTTCCCTGTACCTGCATAGTTTCAGTATTCACTGTTCGCAATATCATTCTTGCCGCATCCAGATCAGATGTAATGGGTACCTGTGTTACAGCCGATCCGGCAAAGGCAACCAGTCCAATCCGGTCATTCTCCAGTTGATCAATCAAACGTGATACAGCATGCTTTGCTCTATCCATCCGGTTGGGACGAATATCTTCAGCAAGCATACTGCGGCTGACATCAAGGGCAATTACAATGTCAATTCCTTTGCTGTGGGCTTCTTCGGTTTTAAAACCTATTTGCGGGTTTACTGCAGCCATAATGAGAGATGAAAATCCAAGTGCAAACAATACAAACCTGAGCCAGGGCCTTGCACTGGAACGCATCGAAAGCATACGGGCAATCAATTGCCCATGGCCCAACTTTTTTATTCTCTTGCCAGTGACGTAAACAGCCCTGAGAAATATTAAAAGCAAAACAGGTAAAAAAGCAAATAAAATAAAATATTCCTGATTTTCAAACTTCAGTATATCCATATCTGAATATATTTTTTAAGTAAAGTGCTTTAAGATGTGACTTTAAGCCATGTATTTCTCAGCAAAAAATCAAGCCCTGCCAGAATGATAACCAACAAAATCAACGGTAAATATTCGTCAGTTTTTCTTGAGAATTCAATTACATCTATTTTGGAGCGTTCCAGTTGATCAATCTCTTTGTATATTTCACTAAGAGCAGTTTGGTTATCAGCCCAAAAGTAAAGTCCACCGGTCATTACTGCTATTTCCTGCAAAAGGGCTTCATCAACAGGAATTTCCACTTCGCGGTATTGTTTACCAAAAGGTGTTTGAAATGGGTAAGGGACCGGACCCTTACTTCCAACTCCTACTGTATATACTCTTACATTGTAAATTTGGGCAATTTCTGCAGAAGTAAGCGGATCAATTGATCCTGCATTATTTATACCATCGGTTAGCAAAATTACTACCTTGCTTATCGCATCACTTTCTCTCAACCTGTTAGTGGCAATGGCAAGACCGTCTCCAATAGCAGTGCCATCTTCAACCATACCGGTATGCACACTTCTCAATAAATCTATTAACAATGCATGATCAGTCGTCAATGGTACCATGGTAAAACTTTCCCCGCTGAAAATGGTTAAACCGATTCTATCGCCCGGACGCATATTAACGAATTCAATTGCAGTTTCTTTAGCAGCCTCCAATCGGTTGGGTTTAAAGTCTTCCGCAAGCATGGAACCTGAAATATCAAGAGAAACAACAATATCAATTCCCTCAACTGTTACATCGCGTGTTCTGGAAGTTGATTGCGGACGGGCCAGTGCAACGATAAGCAGGGCAAAAACAAAAATTCTCAGAATGAAAGGCAAATGCAGAAAATATAACCGAAAGCTTTTTTTTACATTCTTCATAAATCCCGAATGTGAATACTGCATCTCAGAATGCTGGTATTTGTTTCGCCATAGATAATACCCCACTAACAATGGAATTACCAACAAAAAGTAAAGGAAGGGTTGATAAGCAAATGTAATTTCGTTAAACATTTTCAGTACTCAGTTTACAAAAAATTGATCTTTTAATAAAATCTCTTCGATGGCTTAATTTCTTGATAAATCAGTCACTACTTTTGGTTTCTTCTTCTTTGGCCCGCGTAAGATTTACAAATTCAAAAGCACTCTCAAGTGATTTTTCATTTTTCTGGTCTCCGGGAGAGTGTTTGGCAAATTTCACAAGGTCTGCCAATTGTAAGCACTCCCTGAGTATTTCTCTGGATTCTATTGATATTTGTCCGCTACTGAATGATTCCATCACTTCCGTACTAGTCATTTCCATTGCATTAATGTTAAAACGTTTTTCAATATAATGCCGGAGAATATCGGTTAATTCACTATGATATTCCTTTATTCTACCCTGTTGCCATAGTTTCCGGGCTTTTAGATTTTCAAGGCTGCTTATTGCAGCAATATGAGCTGGTACATCGGGTTTTTCCCAGATAGTAGCAGCTTTAACTGCCGGTTTTCTTCGGCGCAAATAGAGAACGAGTGCGGTAATTATCAAAGCCAGAGCTATACCGGCCAATGCCCAGGGTAAGATTTCTCTGATAGTTACAGGTGCTGAAATAATGGTTTTTATGTCTTTCAGATCAGTATGTTCATCAATGAGGAATTCTTCCACTTCGAGCAACAAAGGTTCACTTTCTGTTTCAAGGGTATCAGTGCCGGATATGAATCGGAATATGATGGGCTCAATGGGATGAAAACCTTCTTCCCAAGATGTAACTGTTAAAGAACGTCTTAAGTGTTTCTGGTTTTGCTCATCAGCTTCAAGTGAATCCGCTTGGCCGTGGTTGAGTATTTCAATAACAGGACTTATCTGTTCATTGAAAACGGGCATTTCCAGTTTCAGACTATCCGGAAATTTTATATCAAAAACAAGCTGCACCGGTTCTCCCATCAAGATTTTCTGAGGCTCAATGCTGTTTGTTATTTGTTGTGCTTTTACTAGCGATTGTAATAAAAACAATACAAAAACTAAAAAAATATATCTGAATTCAGGAAACTTCATAATCCAGTCATGTTTTTTCCGGAAATTAATACAATAATGCATGAATTTTTATATTCTTCTTTTAAATAATGCTATCAATGGTGGTACATAGTCCTGATCAGTACTTATAGACGTAAGGTCAACCGAAGCTTTGGTAAACGCATTTTTCAGGAAAATTTCATGGTTCAGTTTCCAATTATTAAGATTTTGCCTGAAGCTTTTACTTGATGTATCTGCCCAGATCATTTTCCCGCTTTCCGCATCACGGATCTTCATCAAGCCAACAGCTGGTATTTCACTCTCCAGGGGATCGTAAATACGGATACCCACCAGATCATGTTTTTTTGCAACAATCGATAATGCATCATCAAAACCTTTGTCCTGCATATCAGAAATAAGGAAAGTTACCGACTTCTTTTTGATAACATTTCTCATGTATTTAAGAGCTCCTGCAATATCAGTTCCTTGCTCTGCAGGTTTAAAATCGATCAATTCTCTGATTATTCGAAGGATATGAGTTGTTCCTTTCTTGGGTGGAATGAATTTTTCTACTATACTGCTGAAGAAGATAACTCCTACCTTATCATTATTATTGATGGCAGAGAAGGCCAGTACAGCAGCAATTTCGGTAATCATTTCTTCCTTGAGTTGTTTTCTTGATCCAAATTCATTCGATCCACTCACATCAATCAGCAACATTACAGTAAGCTCACGCTCTTCTTCAAAAACTTTCACATAGGGGTGATTGAATCTTGCTGTTACATTCCAGTCGATTGATCTTATATCATCACCAAACTGATACTCACGCACTTCAGTGAAAGCCATACCACGTCCTTTGAAAGCGCTTTGATAGTTTCCGGCAAAGACCTGGTTTGAAATTCCCCTGGTTTTTATTTCAATTTTTCGTACTTTTTTTATCAGTTCTTTGGTTTCCATATGATTAAGGTACTTCTACGGTATTTAAAATATCATTGACGATATCCTCGGCTGTAATGTTTTCTGCTTCAGCTTCATAGGTAATTCCAATGCGGTGACGAAGCACATCAGGACAAATGGCTCTTACATCTTCAGGAATAACATAGCCACGTCGTTTGATGAAGGCATAAGCTTTGGCAGCCAACGCCAGATTAATGCTTGCACGGGGTGAACCCCCATAACTGATAAGCGGCTCCATTTTTTCCAGTTTATAATTTTTAGGATAACGCGTAGCAAAAAC
>CAYXIT010000043.1:23627-25827 GCA_964465275.1 uncultured Bacteroidales bacterium
TGCCCTAGATGCTTATAAAATGTATGTAGATGCTCGATTTAAATATGAAAAAGATAATAAAGAAGAACACCTTAAGAACATAAAAGCACAAATTAACATTGAAAACACCATGCATGAAAAGGAAATATATCGTCTTAGAAATGTGGAACTTAAAAAGAAAACTGAAGAGGTGGAAGAGAATCCCGAATGGATTGATCAGGGTATTGAATTTAGCCAGCCCGTAATCCTCGGGGTTGCGCGTAGCAAAAACAATATCTGTAATATAGTTTTCTATTTTTTCATCCAGATAAACATCGCGTACTACCTGGCGGGCTTTAATGATATCAGCTGGATTTAAAACAGGAGTTGTAAATGGAAATTCTCCGGTAACATTTTGTCTTATTATCAGCTTTTCCTCTTCTTTTTGAGGATAATCAATCATAATTTTCAGCATAAACCTGTCAACCTGTGCTTCCGGCAGGGGATAGGTTCCTTCCTGCTCAAGAGGGTTTTCAGTGGCCAGTACAAGGAAGGGTTCATCTAGCGGAAAGGTTTGATCACCAATGGTTACCTGGCGTTCCTGCATAGCTTCGAGCAATGCACTCTGTACCTTTGCAGGAGCCCTGTTGATTTCATCTGCCAGAATAAAATTGGCAAATATGGGGCCTTTTTTTACAAGGAATTCCTCAGTTCGCTGCGAATAGATCATAGTACCAATAAGATCGGCAGGGAGGAGGTCCGGTGTAAATTGTATCCTGGAAAATTTTGCCTTTATTGAATTTGCAAGTGACTTAATGGCAAGAGTTTTGGCAAGTCCCGGCACTCCTTCAAGTAAAATATGCCCGTTAGCCAGTAAGCCGATTAACAATCTGTCTACCATACCTTTCTGGCCAACGATTACTTTTTTCATTTCCATACTCAGAATGTCAACGAAAGAGCTCTCCTGTTGTATCCGTTCATTCAGTTCTTTGATATCCATAATAGCTATTGAATTATTTTTTTAGATGTGCTGCAAAAATAGGTTTTGATTGGTCTGAAGAGTTTTTTTTACAGTTAAAATATGTTAATATTCGGGTTAAAAAATTTAAGTGAAATATTTCTAAAAGGATTGATTTATTTATCACATAGTTCATTTAAGAATATAATATGATTAATTTTTAATAAAGAAATATTTTCGGGCTGTTTTATTATGATCAAATGCAACTCAAAAAATTTTATAACTGTAAATAAATAATCAGTAAAACGAATTGGTTCTGACAAAATTACTAAAGCTCTTCTTAATATAATCAATGATGGATATAACCGATAAAAACCGGCATATTATTATTATTGGCGAACGCGAAAATTAAATTCTACATTTTCTTGGTATTTTCCATAGAAATCATATTTCAATCTGTAAACACAAAAAAAGTTATCACCAATTTGATTTTTTTTGTTTTTATTTTAATGTTTTATTTAAAAACTTTTTTACTTTTGGTTCATAATAAGAATTTTTGCATCTAAGCATACTTATTATATGCATATATTCAAAAGAGTAGGAGGTATGCTCTATGACCCAGAAACTAAACATAACCAAGGCTTTTAAAAGAAAATACCAGGATTGGGTAAATCCTGATCTTATCTCAATGAAATTTTGTTGCGATGGGAAAGATTGTTTTTTAGAACTGGTTTTTCTTACTGATCCACATAACGTTTTTATTGAAAACTTGTCATTTATTGAAGGTGATGATGAATTTATAGACAATGATGATAACGAATTCTTTTGTAAATTTCATCCCCTAAAAGATTTTGTTGATAATGCAACTGATTTTCTCAATCTTGATCCCTACACAATAATTAATTGTTTTCCTAATTTAATTACCAAAGAAGCTGCTGATCTTATTTCCGATAAGCATATGAATGAAGTCATGTAGTTTTTTTTTGATTAAATTTTTCTCTTATTTGCAGTTCTGTTTAAATAGCTTTCAAATATTCAATTCTCAGGGAGATATGCATTCCTCAAAAACTACTTAAAAATAGTTGACACATTAACTTCATCAATTCCTGAAAAATGGACTGTAAATGAAAATAGTAAAATCTATTTTTCTGACAATGACAGACGTTTATTCTTTGGAACTTCATATATGCCTGAACCTGAAAAAGAGGATACATTACTCGACGAAGAAAAAATTGTTTTAGATGTGTGGAGTTGGACAGACTCAAGATTACAGCCCCAGCAGTT
>CAYXIT010000044.1:0-3872 GCA_964465275.1 uncultured Bacteroidales bacterium
CTGCACGGGCAGATACCTGAAGCAGGAACTTACCGTCTTATGCAGGGAGAGCAGTTGCAGAGAATTCTTTCCTTCAATTATGATCGAAAGGAATCGCTCCTGGAAACATATACCCCTGGCGAACTTGCCTCATTGCCGGGAGTGGGAGAGAACCTAACCATTTTCGAACCAGGAAGCATTTCCATTGAAAGGCAAATGGAAGGTTTCAGGGATGGAAAACAGCTCTGGAAAATCTTTTTGTTGATAGGACTCATTTTTCTTGCCGTGGAAGTTTTGCTGCTAAGATTTATGAAATGATTAGATTTTTTGATGATAAAGGACCTGAAAAGCCTGCCAAATATTATTACCTTTGCACTTCTTTAACAACCTGCATGTTTCCCTGCAGGTTCTCCGCTGACAGGGTTTTGAACCTTGCGGATGAAGAAAAACCAAGAATTATTCTGAATTGAATTGATGGACGAGAATACAAATAATTTACCTGAAGATCCTGATAACAACCAGGATATTCCTGAAGATTTTACTCCTGACGGATCGGAAGTAGAACCCGCCGACAGGGTGACCAAAATCTCAGGTATGTACGAAGACTGGTTCCTGGATTACGCTTCCTACGTGATCCTTGAACGTGCCGTACCTGAAATCCTGGATGGCCTGAAACCGGTTCAGCGAAGGATACTTCATTCCATGAAAGACCTGGATGATGGCCGCTACAACAAGGTTGCAAACATCATTGGTCATACCATGAAGTATCACCCCCATGGCGATGCTGCCATTGGTGATGCACTGGTGCAACTGGGGCAAAAAGATATTCTGATAGATACCCAGGGAAACTGGGGAAATATTCTTACCGGCGACAGCTCGGCTGCACCCAGGTATATTGAAGCAAGGCTTTCAAAGTTTGCCCTGGATGTGGTTTTTAATCCCAAAACCACAAAATGGAAAGGATCGTACGACGGAAGAAACAAAGAACCGGTGAGTTTGCCCGTAAAGTTTCCGCTGTTGTTGGCTCAGGGGGTAGAAGGTATTGCCGTTGGTCTTGCATCCAAGATCCTTCCCCACAATTTTAATGAACTTATTGACGCTTCCATCGCCTATCTGAAGGGTGAGAAATTTGAGATTTATCCCGATTTTCTTACCGGCGGACAGGCCGATTTTTCCAGATACAATGACGGATTAAGAGGGGGCAAGGTAAGAGTCCGCGCCAAAATCAGCATCCACGATAAAAAAACACTGGTCATTACCGAAATTCCTGTTTCAACAACTACAGTAAGTCTGATCGACAGTATTGTAACAGCCAATGAAAAAGGAAAGATCAAGATCAGGAAAATTGAAGACAATACGGCACAGCATGTGGAGATCGTGGTGCATCTGGGTCCTAATATTTCTCCCGATCAGGCCATTGATGCCCTGTATGCATTTACCGATTGCGAGGTAAGCATATCGCCCAATTGCTGCGTTATAGAAGGCAGTAAGCCCCGGTTCCTGGGGGTAAGTGAAATACTGGCCATCTCAGCCGATCATACCGTTGACCTGCTGAAAAAGGAACTGGAAATAGAAAAGCACGAACTGCTTGAACAGCTTTTGTATTCCAGCCTGGAGAAAATATTTATCGAGAACCGGATTTACCGCGATATTGAAGAGTGTGAAACATGGAAAGCTGTCCTTGAAACCATCGACAAAGGTCTGGAGCCTTTCAAAAAACAGTTTTATCGTGAAATAACGCGCGATGACATCATTCATCTCACCGAAATAAAGATCAAAAGAATATCGAAATACGATGCTCTTAAGGCCGATGAGATTATACGCTCACTGGAGAAAAAACTTGAGCAGGTAAATAAAAACCTGGCCAATCTGATCAATTTTACCATTAAGTATTTCAAAGGTATAAAAGAAAAATACGGCAAGGGACGTGACCGTAAAACCGAAATACGCTCCTTTGAAAATATTGAAGCCACAAGAGTAGCTGTGGCAAATGTGAAACTTTTTGTTAACCGACAGGAAGGATTTGCCGGTACAGCCCTGAGAAAAGATGAGTTTGTATGCGACTGCTCAGATATTGACGATATAATTGTATTCCGCAGCGACGGTACTTTTGTTGTAACGAAGGTTTCTGAAAAATCTTTCGTGGGTAAAGATATTATTCATATTGATGTTTTTGAGAAGAATGATGACCGAACCATTTACAATATGATTTACCAGGATGGCCCCCGTGGTGCAACCTACATGAAACGGTTCTTTGTAAAAGGAGTAACACGCGATAAAGAATATCAGCTTACAAAGGGGACCAAAGGTACAAAAGTGTTGTATTTTACCGCCAATCCCAATGGTGAAGCAGAGGTGGTTACCGTATATTTGCGTCATAAACCCAAACTGAAAAAGCCTGTTTTCGATCTGGACTATAGCGAACTGGCCATAAAAGGAAGGGGTGCTGCCGGGAACCAGCTTACCAAACACCAGGTGCGCAAGATCGTGCTCAAGGATCAGGGCGTATCTACCCTCAGTGCCTTGAACCTCTGGTTCGATGAAAATGTGCTGCGGCTCAATGTGGACAAACGCGGTAAATATATCGGAGCTTTTAAGGGAGATGATAAGATCATTTCCATGTTTCCGTCAGGAAATTACCGTACTACCGGGTATGAGATGTCGCTCCATTTTGAAAATGCACCGGTTCTCATAGAAAAGTTTAATCCTGAGCGGATCATTACTGCAGTTTACTTTGACGCCGAATCCGGACAGCATTACATCAAACGCTTCCATCCTGAACTTTCTGACAAGTTTCAGAGTTATATTGGTGAACAGCCTGAAAACAAGTTAATCTCGATATCTTTGGCTACATACCCCAGGCTGAAAGTGAACCTTGTGCCTAAGGGGAGAAAGCAAAAGACAGAAGAAGTGATTGATGTGCATGAGTTTATCGGGGTTAAAGGATTTAAAGCCAAAGGAAAGAGGATTGCATCCGGTGAAGTGAAATCAGTAGAATGGCTTGAACCGGAAATCCCCGATGTGATTCCACAGAGCGAGCCTGAACCGGAAAACACCAATGGTGATGCTAACGGCAAGAGTGGTGAAGCAGAAACCAGACCTTCAGTAATGAAGGATAAAGACAACCGCGATGATCTTGATGCAAAACAGATCACGCTGGATTTTGAGTAAAAAAATAATAGTAAAAAATAAAATCAGATTACAGATGAGAGATGCTAAAGTACCCGATACACAGGTATTGGATATTAACGAGGATGTAAAGTGGATAGGCATCCTGGATTACGACATTGTTACTTTTGATGTGGTGATGGAAACCGTTTATGGCACCACCTACAACAGTTATTTCATCAATGCTGAGAAAAAGGCTATTGTTGAAACCAGCAAGGCAAAATTCTGGGATACCTACATGGAAAAGATCAAACAGGTAACCGATCCGGCAGAGATAGAATACATTATAATGAATCACACCGAGCCCGATCACAGTGGAAATCTGGAACGTCTGCTCGAAATAGCACCCAAAGCGAAGGTAGTGGGAAGCCGTTTGGCCATCAACTACCTGAAGGATTTTATGGGCAAACCTTTTGAACATATTATTGTGAAAGATGGTGAAACCCTCGACCTTGGCAACAAAACACTCCGTTTCATCTCTGCCGCCAATCTCCACTGGCCCGATACAATGTATACCTATCTTGAAGAAGATAAATACTTATTCACCTGCGATTCATTCGGTTGCCATTATTGTGATCATAAGATGTATGATGACAAGGTTGGCGATTTTGATGATGCTTTCAAGTATTATTTTGATGTGATCTTAAAGCCTTTCAGCAAGTTTATGCTCAAGGCCATTGAAAAGATACGTCCGCTTGAGATCAACGGTATTCTTACCGGGCACG
>CAYXIT010000044.1:3882-6121 GCA_964465275.1 uncultured Bacteroidales bacterium
CTTACTCAATGGAAAAAATGGGTGGATAAATCAGAAGAGTATGCCCGGGAAGCAATGCAAAAGCCGGAAAAAACCCACGTATTCATCCCCTACGTTTCTGCCTACCAGAATACCGGAATGCTGGCAGAAAAAATTGCAGAAGGTATAAAGAGCACCGGCGATTTTGAAGTTGAGGTAGCTGATATTGAAACCATGGCCCTGGGCGATATTGATGAGCGTATAGCAAAAAGTAAAGGCATCGTGGTAGGTTGTCCTACCATCAATCAAAATATTTTACTGCCCATTTACCGGATGTTTGCGGTTATAAGTCCTATCCGCGACAGGGGTAAGATTGCCGGTTCCTTCGGTTCTTATGGCTGGAGTGGTGAAGCCCCCAAGCTCATCAACTCAAACCTGGCCAACCTTAAGCTGGATGTGCTGGGCGAAGGAGTATTTATAAAATTTACTCCCCACGAAAATGAATTTGAGCAGGCCATTGAGTATGGTAAATCCCTGGGAAATAAACTGGCTGCATTACAGGAATGATCAAATAATTTATAAATAACTACGTTTGCTATTTGATGCGAAGCACATTCAGAAATACAATTATCCTGCCGGTAGTTTTGCTGATGCTGCTTTTTTCATCATGTATGCCCGGGTATCGGTTTGCGCAGCGATTTGTAAAAGAAAAAGAAATCAAGCCGGCAGTAATGATTGTACCGCACAATTCTACTTTTCTTTATTATTATCCGTTTGATCCCGTTCAGCCTGAAGCCCAGTTTGATAATTCTGCCGATATCAGCGAAAGCGACTTTCTCAATGACGTCGATACAGAAAAGGCCGATAGTATTTTCCTGTCGGCTTTGTTTAATCACCTGACTGACTATCCTTTGCAGGTTTTTCGTCCTGAACAGTTCGATGAGTTTTTGGCATACCCCGGAAACAGATATATTTTTACCATTGCTCAGACTGAGATCATCGAATATGATCAACCCGAAACCTATCGTGCAATGATTGATACTACTGTGTACCGGCAGGATTTTTTGCTGCGGCAGGTAGCCCGGAACACCTGGTTTGAATTTGTAAAGGTTGATGACAGTACCGATGATACCGGAATGCAGGTGCTTTACAGTACTTTTTTTGCCAGCGATGAAGTGGATGGTAGTTTTCGGTATCGTCCTTTTACCGGTGAAGTATTTTATGAATACACTTCAAGGTTACTGGAATTGCGTGATATTGATCTTTTAAATCGCCGGGCAGGTTATAATAACGCCCGATATATATTTGAACACCTCCTGAACCGATACGTGAAGCAAAATATAAGACCATCTTTGGCAGAACAATACTTTTACCGATACAATACTTACACCGGTAACATCATTCGTGACCGCGATGAACAACGCTTCATTATTCTCGAAGATCAGTAAATTCTAACCGGATATCCATATTGATTCCTTTCCTGTGTATTTTTACTGAACCAAATCATATATCGTCTGTTAGATTTCCTATGTTTCGATTTTTTTCTTCTGGTATATGTATAACCCAAAAGATTGTATTGTATGACTGATGGACTGCTCGCCCTGCTGGCTGCACTTCCGATTTTTGTGATCTTTTTTCTGATGGCTGTTCTGCGCAAACCCGCTACTGTGGCAATGCCGGTTGCTTTTGCGGTGACGCTGCTTCTGGCACTTTTTATATGGAATACTTACCCCAACTGGGTTCTTGCAGCTTCTCTCAACGGGATTGTCATTGCTTTTAAGATACTGCTCATTGTTTTCGGAGCCCTTACTTTGTTGTTTACTCTCCGCGAAAGCGGCGCCATAGAAACCATTAAACAGGGCTTTACAAGCATTTCGCCCGACAAACGTGTGCAGGCCATCATCATTACATGGCTTTTCGGGAGTTTCCTGGAAGGAGCAGCAGGCTTTGGCACACCGGCCGCCATCACGGCTCCGCTTTTACTTTCACTTGGTTTTCCTGCTCTGGCAGCAGTTATGGTGGCGCTCATTGCCAACACCACTGCTGTTTCTTTTGGTGCAGTGGGCACATCTACTATTATCGGAGTGGGCACCAGTCTGGATCTGCCTGAAGTGCAATCGGCCCTGGCAGAACAAGGGGTGGGCTGGGAAGCATACATCCACCAGGTAGGTGCATGGTCGGCATTGCAACATATAGTACCTGGTATTATTGTCCCGGTACTGATGATCACTATGATGACGAAATTCTTCGGGAAAAACCGCAGTTTCCGCGAAGGCCTTGC
>CAYXIT010000044.1:6131-21930 GCA_964465275.1 uncultured Bacteroidales bacterium
CAATATGGCCTTTTGCAGTATTTGCCGCACTCAGCTTTCTGATACCGTATACGCTGGTGGCAGTGTTCCTGGGACCCGAGTTCCCTTCAGTGATCGGTGGATTGGCAGGCATGGCTATCGTCATTCCTTCAGCCCGTGCAGGATTTCTTGTTCCTAAAGAGCGCTGGGAGTTTCCCGAACCGGCACAATGGGAAAAAAACTGGATGGGAAATATTTCTGTCGATACGGCCGATACAGGACAAAAGCAAATGTCAATGGTAAAAGCCTGGGTACCCTATGCACTCATAGGCTTGCTGCTGGTGGTTACCCGGATTCGTACCCTGCCTTTTAACGAGTGGCTTATGTCGGTAAGAGCTGAAGCAACGCAGGTGTTCGACAGTGGTGTGTCTATTGACTTCGACCCGCTTTACAACCCCGGGATACTACCCTTTATGCTTATTGCGCTGGTGGCAGCAGGGATATATGGGATGAAACGCAGGCAGGTTTCCCTGGCATGGGGAGAAGCAGTGCAAAGAATAAAAGGGCCTGCTATAGCCCTGGTATTTGCTGTGCCAATGGTTAGGCTTATGATGCAGTCGGGGAATAATCCTGATGAACTTGCCGGTATGCCCCTGGCCATGGCACAGTTCATGGCCGGAATGGTGCAGGGTGCCTGGCCTTTTGTGGCTCCCTTTGTGGGTGCACTGGGCTCGTTCATTGCAGGATCCAACACGGTATCCAATATGCTGTTCGGATTGTTTCAGTACTCCATGGCAGAACAAACCGGACTCCCGGCACTCATCATCGTAAGTCTGCAAAATGTGGGCGGAGCTATCGGCAATATGATTGCCGTGCACAATATCATTGCTGCCTGCGCAACTGTTGGACTGGTCGGAGTGGAAGGAGTGCTGCTTAAACGGAACCTCATCCCTGTGCTTATCATGGCATCCATCGCAGGTATCGTGGGTTTATTGCTGAGCTATTGATATCTCCGGCTCATAACAATAGAATGCATCCTAATGATTATATTTGTGGTGAGATGATGTTTGAAATCTGTAACCCATATTGTGAGATCTTTTAACGATAATAACAAGCGCAATATTTCTCAATTGCTGGCGCATATCCTTTCTCCCGCTGTTGAGGTACTTCCCAATAACCGGAAAAGAATTATGGATGCCCTGCTGTGGTCGGCCACCACCGACCGTGATGATGTGGACAGCCACAAATACCGTTTGCCCATATGGACACCCCGTGCCGCGGAATTTCGCAACGAATGGCAGCGCAACGGTCGAAAAGGACTTCGCCACGAACATATCTATCCGAGAAATCTGCTGAGAAAAAAGCTCGGTAACCTTGCATCAGAAAGCAATGCAACCCCCGCCAATATATATGAGCTATTATTCAGATTTTCCCATGCTGCCACCATTCACATGGATGAAGCTGCGCTGCTCAACCGAACCCGTCTGGCCCGCGAATTACCCCATCCATATAGAAAAAATGAAGATGCCGATCCTGTTGAACTTCTCTTCTCACGTTATATTCATCTGAAGATCGACCTGAAATTCGTTGATTTTCAAGGAGATGAACTCATTGATGAAAACATTTACTATCTGAAGGATGGAGTTTTGAATTGGGATGTAATAAATGCATTGAATTTTGAGGGGTGGGACGGGAGGTAATGGAATGTTATATAAATAATGGTATTTGACCCCTCCGGCGTCGAATGGTTTCGCCAACCCGTTTAAATGCTATAAACATGCAATCCCTCCGGGATTAGAAACCGGCAGGTATATAGAGAAATGACTATAGCATGGTCAAATACCTATAGTAAAAAAGGCATTGTGTGTGATTAATACGACCCTGGCGGGGTCGCATCATTTCTCCGCCTGGCAATATTCTTTTTTCGTATTTTTGCCCGGTATTCACAAGGCCGACCGCAAATATATTAATTGTCAATGATACCCATCTTCCCCCAAAATGAAAAACAGATTTAACAGATTGATCTCCAAAGAATGGTTGCCGTTTCAGAAATCGTGGTTCAGGTATGAGTCAGAGGAGAAGTTACTGACAGAAAATATCCGTTTTTTCAATAAAGCGGAAATATCGGAATCTGTTATGCTTTATTCGGGAAAAGATACGGAATTGGCGCGGGAGATTTGTACCGATTATGATATTGAATTCAAAGATGTGAAGGATTATGCCGGCGAAACGGTGCAGTTTGCTGTTTTCGACCTCCGCCACAGAATCACCGGAAACACTTCATTGGAAGAATACACCGCTATCCGAAATGAGGTGATCCAGCTGGCGTTACAGATCTATCCGAATGTGGAACATAAACGCTTCATTTCGGTTTGGATACCCAATATTCAGAAAGGGGATGCATACTTCCCCTTTGCATGGGACCTGGCCAAACACCTGGGACAGATCTTTTCGCTGAAAGATGAAAAGATTGCCTGCCCCGATGCAGGTGAAGAACCTTCTGCTGGTTCATTCTTTCAGCCCGCAAAAAATATCTTTTATTGCCTTTACTTCAAAAAAGACGACAATTCAACCGGAGCATATGTCGATGTTTCTTACCGGTTTTTCGAAAACAGCAAACAGCAGAATTCGGGCAATACTTTCAATAATTCCATTCCCGGCTGGTTTATTCTGAAACCCCAGCCGCGAAAGAAAAATGAGATCCTGCATCCGGCCAAATATCCCGAAGATCTGGTGAGTATGTTCGTGGAAGAATTTTCACGGCAGGGAGACAATATTTTTGACCCCATGAGCGGTACAGGCAGCACCCAGCTGGGCGCGTTGAAATTAAACCGCAACGGATACGGTACTGAGCTCAGTGAGTTTTTTACCGGTATCGCCAATGAAAGGTGTCGCGATTTTGTGGCTCCCCTGCAAAAGGAGTTGTTTTCGGAAGAAAGGCTGCAGGAGTTTAAAATTCTGCATAAAGATGCCAGACTGGTTGGTTCGGATGATTTTCCACCAATGGATTATATGCTTACCTCACCACCCTACTGGGATATGCTAAACATGAAGGGTGCCGAAAATCAGGCCAAACGCCTGGAAAAGGGCTTGCAGACCAACTATTCCGACAGCGACCGTGACCTGGGCAATATAGCTGACTACCATGAATTTGTTTCAGATCTTACCGAAATCTTTTTCAGCCTGATTCCCCTGATGAAGCCCGGTTCCTATATTACCATTGTGGTAAAAAACATCAAGAAAAAAGGCCGCAACTATCCCTTTGCCTGGGACCTTGCCCATGCACTACAGCAAAAACTGATCCTGCTGCCCGAAGTATTCTGGTGCCAGGATGATATCTCCATCGCCCCTTACGGCTACGGTAACACATGGGTGAGTAACACCTTTCACCAGTATTGTCTTACGTTTCAGGTACCGGGGAAGTGATTATTTTATCCTAAATTTCTCATTATTGATTTGTCCTGTTGTACATAACCCTCCCGCATTGAATGTTATTACGCAATTGGGGAAACAATGAAAGAAAAGATGGAAGCACCGATACAGGACAAGTTGCGTTTGTAAGTGTCGTCCAGAAAGTGCGCTTCATAAAATTGATACTACCCCTTCCGGATTTGCGATACCAGTATGGTTTTAGATATTGCCGGAAGTTGTTGTGACCCGGACCGGTATTTTTGAAAAGATGCCAGTGGCTTTGATCTGCTCTGGCGGTAATGATCAGATGGGGCCGGTAATTGAGCTCAATGAAATCAAGACTTCCCCGTTTCTCCATTTCTTCCCAGAATTGTTGTTCTGTAAACGGTTGAGCAGAAAAAGATTTTCCCTGGTAACGTTTCTCCAGCTTTTCAATCATACTCATTTGCTCAGCAGCAATTCTGAAGTTGTAAAAATGATTTTGTCTTTTGCCGTTTTCAATGGAAGCGCCTTTGAGAAAAGTGAAAGCATAGGCTGTGCCCCGGCTTAATCCCGGATTTTTGATCTCATCCCTGCTGTCCCACTGATCGCCCGCCTTGCGGTTAGGAATAAGCGCCGGCAGGTCGGTATAATTATAAGTAGTCAGCAAATTTCCCGGATGATAGATGAAATTATTCTTGATATCCCACTCAAGGCCATTTAGGATAAAGTCCCTGTTGTCCGTTGCCCAGAAAGGAGTAGTGCAGGAATCAAAGTCAGCCGGAATATCATTCTTCTCACAGAAATACCTGAACAGCGCTTCTGCCAGCTTCCCCTTGAAAATATTCAGTATGGCCTGATCCAGCGATTGATTCCCCACCCGCCTGATGGTAAAGGGTTTAGAGATGAGGGCGTATCGGATGCAGGTGTTGAGCAGGGCATCGTAATCCCGGGGTGGAATTAGGTCAATAATGATTATTTCTTTTCCAGACATGGTTTCAGAAACGAATGATAAAAAGCAGAATATCCTTTTAATATACTACTGCCAGGCTCTCTTCTTTGATATCCTGAATTCTTTTCGGTCCAAGGCCTCTTATTCTTTCAAGGTCTTGAAGGCAGTTAAAGGGTCTGTTTGCAATTATTTCTCTGGCTGTAGCATCTCCTATGTGTATGATTTTTATCAAATCATCTATGTCAGCTGTATTGATATTAACCTTTTGTGGAATAATTTCATCTGTAAATTCAAAAATCGCTGTTAATTCTTCGTAGATTTCATACCATTCACCTGCTACAACAGCTAAAATGTTACCGTGAATATCTGTTCTGGAAGTTTTACTACCCTGATTCTTTAGTGCCAGAAGGGTTTCATTATGGGGAAAGCCGTAGTTGTTGTCTTTGGCACAAGAAATAATGCTGAACTTTGGATTTACTTCCGAAAGAAATTCTATTCTGCTGCTTGTTTTGCTACCATGATGTGCAACCTTTAAAATATGGCTTTTAACATCCGTATTCCTTTGTAAAATCGCAATCTCTCCGGTACTCTCAACATCGCCAGTTAGAAGAGTTCTGATTAATCCCATCTGAAAACTTAATACCAGCGAAGCATTATTAACAGAATAGGTTGTGAGTGAATCAGGATGTAATACATTCATTACAAAATCATCAGAAAAGCTATGCGCAAATCCATTATAACCTTTTATATAGGGGACCTGAATACTGTCGATAAGAAATCTGTATGTTCTGTATAGCTGTGATGTGCGTGACATACCATTGTCCATCACTTTCAGAACAGGATAGTGACGGAAAATGTGCACAAGTCCACCAATATGATCAGCATGAGCGTGGGTGGCAATTACCCAGTGTAGCGTGTCAATTTCCAGGCCGATAAGATAATTATGCGCATCGGCTGTTCTGCCGCCATCTATTAATATATTCTTCCCTTCACCCTGAATCAAAATGGCATCACCCTGTCCAACATCAATAAAATGAATGCGCCAGGAATCATTGTATTTTTCAATTGCTTCCTTTGGACTATCTGTAAATTTTCTGATATAAAAATCGGGTATTCCCGAAAGGTCTTTTTCCTTATAAGGATAAGATGACTCTACTGGTGTTTGTTGTCTTTCTTTGTCCTTATTATTGTTGATTATCAGTAATAGGACAACAAAAAAAGAAATCAGAATGATAATCAAAAGAAATAACCTGTTTTTTGTCATCAAGGTGATAAAAATTGAGTTTAACCATTAATTTAATAGAAATGATCACTATCTTATTCTATTTACTGCCATCTTCAATCTTACTACAACAAAACAATGTTTTCCGTAATACTGATTTACCCATTATTGCTCATAAAGATAAAATATTTCAACCAAATTCCCTCCCGTAAAAAAGAGGCCCCAACTGCCCCATTTTTATAAAATTCTGTTTTATCAAAACTTCTTCCCTTTTTCCACCATCTCCTCCACATTCATATTTTGCACCGGTACCAGCATAAAGCCGTATTGGTAGTTACGGTTGGGATTAAGCTGGTATTGGTCGAGGGGGCGGGCTCCCCATGAGTTTACGCCGGCAACGCCGCGCTGGCCGAAGTCGATGTTCCAGCGGACAAAGTCGCGGGGTTTAACGTCGTTAATAACTGCCAGTTCCAGGTTAACGGGGCCGTAGTCGTACTTTACGCGGGCGTCGAAATCGGCGGTGAGGTAGGGCATGGCCGTCATCTCAAAGCCATCTCTTTCGTTTTCAGGGTCGCTGATAGCCATGAGTCCGGTGCCCTGACTGTTGGTGAGTGCCGCCCATCGCACATCGGTTTTGTTGCCGTTTTCCTGCGGACGGATGTAGGGAACCATCTGGTCATTCACATGACCCTGGTAGAGATCCACAAAGGAGGAAACCTTACGGTCGTTATAGTTTTCCCAGGGACCTCGGCCAAACCAGGTAAGGTTTTCGAACTCGCGATTCAGCAGCAGGTTCATGCCTACGCGGGGAATGTCGGAGTCTTCCGATTCTGAAGCATGCAATTTGTTCAGAATATGAATTCTTCCGTCACCGTAAAAGGTATAAACGGTTTCAAAGGATGTTTCTAATGCAGGCATCTGCCATGTTGCTTTTACAATGTAGATACCGGTTCCGGCATTTTCGTATTCCAGGCTGCTTAGTTCATTTTCAAGGGTTCCCTTTTTCCAGTTGATGTTGCGCACGTGCATCTGGCTGCCAAAGTCGTTGTCGGTAACGGCGCGCCAAAGGTCGGGGCGTGGGCCCTGTTCGTTATGAATGTAATCGGTGCCGTTTACACTGTAACGGGATATGATTCCTGTGTGGCGGTCTATTGCAATGTGCACGTTGTTGTTTGAGAAAACCAGCTCTTTGTCAGTGCTTTTCAATGTCAGTTCAGGCAATTGTGGCTGCTGATGTTCTGCAGTTTCGTGCCAGGGCAGTTTAAACTGTTCATTGGCAATAATATGTCCTGCAGGAACCATATCGGTGGCAGTTTTTGTTTTTACCTCAAAGTGGAGGAAATACTCCGTACCCGGCTGTATGCTGATATTAGCCAGATTAAGTGTAATGGGTTTGCCCACATGGGGTTCCACTGCTATTTCCGGAAGTTCCACATTGCTCACCACTTTTCCGTCGGCTTTGATAAAGGCCGAAAATTCAAAATCTTTCAGATTGGTAAAATCATATAGGTTTTCCACCAGCACCCTGGCAGTATTTTCATGAATGCGCAGCATTTTAAAACGCACCCATTCATGTGCCTTTTTCACTTCGTGAATGGCCGGCTGTATGGCGCGATCGGGGAATACGATGCCATTAAGCAGGAAGTTTCCGTCGGTGGGCATGTCTTCGCCATAGTGGCCGCCGTAAGCAAAAAATCTTTCGCCTTGATCGTTGTCCTTCCACAAGCCCTGGTCAACCCAATCCCATATAAATCCACCCTGCAACTGTCGGTATTTGTTGATCTCGTCCCAGTAGTCCTGGAAATTCCCCATGCTGTTGCCCATGGCGTGTGCGTATTCCGAAGGGATGAAAGGGCGGTCAAGCACATGCTTGCCAAACCATTCAAAAGTATATGGATTGGGATACTGGGGTACGATGATATCGGAGTTCCAGTCAAAGTCCAACCCGAAACGGCTTCCAATCTCCACCCGTTCGTATTGCACAGGTCGTTTGGTGCGGTCAAAAGCTTTTATGGCGTTATAACCGGCATAGAAGTTCACGCCATTGCCTCCTTCATTACCCATAGACCAGATGATAACCGATGGATGATTTTTGGTGCGCTGTACCATACGAACCATGCGATCCACATGAGCTTCTTGAAAATCAGTCCTGTGTGCCAGTGAACGTTCTCCGTAATAGAGACCATGCGATTCGATATTGGCTTCATCCACCACATACAATCCGTGGATATCGCAGAGTTCGTACCACCTTTCGGGAAAGGGGTAGTGGCTCAGGCGCACTGCATTGATATTGAATTGTTTCATCAGGCGGATATCTTCAAGCATCAGCTCCTCAGTCAAAAAGTGGCCCGTTTCGGGGTTGTGTTCATGTATGTTAACGCCTTTCAGTGTAATGGGAATGCCGTTTACCAGCAATTGTCCGCGGGTTATTTCCACACTGCGGAATCCGATCTGCTGGCTTGTGCTTTCCAGCACACGGCCACGGCGATCTTTTATGGTAATGAGCAGGGTGTAAAGGTTGGGGAACTCTGAATTCCAAGGCTTTACATCGGGAATAAATGCTTCAAAACTAAAAGTTTCTTCAGCACCTGCATCCATGCGGATTTCTTTGCTTGCACCTGCAATACGGTTACCGCCATCAAGAATGCTGTATTCAATAGTTGCTCTCTGGTTGCCGGTGAGATGGTTCTTCATATCCACAAAAAGAGAAAACTCACCGTTCCGATAGTTGCCATCCAGTGTGGAAACCACTTCATAGTCGCTGATTCTGATTTTCGGCTGACTGTACATAAAAACAGAACGGTGAATACCACTGATGCGCCAGAAATCCTGGCATTCCAGGTAGCTGGCATCGCTCCAGCGATACACTTCGGCAGCAAGTGTATTTTCCTGTCCGGTTTTGATATAGGGGGTTATGTTGAATTCGGTGGGAAGTTTGCTTCCCTGGCTGTAACCCACCATCTGTCCGTTGACCCACAGGTAAAAAGCCGATTTTACCGAACCGAAATGGATGAATACTTCTCTTTCGTTCCAGTTGGCAGGTACCAAAAAATCATGGCGAAAAGAACCCACCGGGTTATAATCATGGGGAACTCTGGGGGGCTCGGGGCCGTCGCGCAATTCGGTGATGGGTGTGCGTGGGTCGGCAAATTCGTAAGGATGGTTAACGTAAATAGGTACATCGTATCCCTGTACTTCCCAGTTGCCGGGCACTTCAATAAGATCCCAACGGCTCACGTCGAAGGTGGTCTGGTAAAAATCTTTGGGCCGGTCGGCAGGTTTGAGGGCCAGGTTAAAGCGCCACATTCCGTCGAGTAATAAAAAATTTTCCGACTGTTCACGTATGCTTTGCAAGGCAAGAGATTCATTTTCATACGAATGAAAGATAGTACGACCAGGTTCTTTATTAATCTCAATGACATGGGGATTTTCCCAGTCGGGCTTCTCCTGCGCAGAAACGCCTGCAATAATAACTAATACCCAGCTCAAAAGTAAAGTTTTTTTCAGGTTCATTATGATTGGATTAAAGTGTGAAATCAGGGCAAAAATAATTCTTATTCCCGATTATTTAAACATTTACATAAAAAATTATCATAACAGTACCTACCAGTTGGATCGCTTTTTTGTTCCGTTTTATGTTTTTCAGATATTTTGTTGTAATATTGCCGGCATTTCATTCCAAAGTCATTACAATTGGTATAATAAACATGTTTACAGTAGTTTTGATCATGGCCGCCGGTATGCTTGCCGGTTATCTTCTACGAAAGCAAAAAAAACTTATTTCTCTTTCGGAGAAGCTGGTTATGTGGGCCATTTACCTCTTGTTATTTTTACTGGGTGTAGCCATTGGTGTAAATGATCATATCCTTGAGCGTTTTGCAGATCTTGGATTTCTTGCAATTGCCATTACTATTGGCGGTGTTGCGGGGAGTATATTCCTTGGGTGGATTGTTTTCAGTATATTTTTCAGAGAAAAGAGAGTTGAGTCATGAAAAACAGTCTGATCATTTTGTTGTTTTTCGCTGCCGGAGTCTTTTCTGGTATTTATGAAATTCTACCCGAACAATTGCTGTCCAATGATTACAGCACCTGGGCACTTTACATTTTGATGTTTCTGGTGGGATTAGGAATAGGAGGTGACGAACGTTCATTGAAAGCCCTGGCTCAGTTTAACCTGAAGATATTCATGGTACCGGTTACCACCATCCTGGGTACCTTTCTGGGTGTTACGGTGGTTTATGTTTTTCTAAGCAATGTCTCACTGGCGGAAGTACTGGCAGTGGGAGCAGGGTTTGGATATTATAGCTTGTCAAGCATAATTATCAGCGATCTGCACAGCGCTGAACTGGGTGTTGTAGCCCTGCTGGCCAATGTAATGCGCGAGATCATTACCCTGGTCATGGCCCCGGTTTTTGTACGGTATTTTGGGAAGCTTGCCCCGGTAAGTTCGGGCGGGGCTACCAGCATGGATACCACATTACCGGTTATTTCGGCCACATCAGGAAAGGAGTATGTGATAACAGCCTTATTTCATGGGATTATTTTAACGATCAGCGTGCCGTTTCTGGTTGCAATTATTTTGAGTTTGGGTTAGTTTTGCCGTTGGCTTTAGCCAACGGATAAAATGTTAAATCAACCATTGGGCTTTAGCCCCATGAATTGATAAAGATAAGATTTCCAGCAATAAAAAAAAGACTAATGAAAGTAACAGAAAGAATTTTCGGAAAAATGCCCGATGGCAGAGAAGTAAAAATATTTGATCTGGAAACATCTGCCGGGCTAAGTATGAGTATTACCAATTACGGTTGCATCATTACTTCGGTGCGCATGCCTGACCGCAATGGTATAGTTGAAGAGATTGTTGCCGGTTTTCCGCAGCTTGAACCTTACCTGGGTGATCATCCCAGTTTTGGCACCATTGTAGGCCGCTTTGCCAATCGTATCGGTGATGCCAGGTTTGTTGTTGACGGAAAAGAATATGAACTGAGCAGGAATGAGGATCCTAATCATTTGCATGGTGGTTTTGAAGGATTTGATAAGAAGTTGTGGGATTGTGAATTAGAAACCGGTGAAAGTGAGGCCAGATTGATATTTAAGTATACCAGCCCGCATATGGAAGAAGGCTACCCGGGAAATGTAACATGTGAGGTTGTATATACATTGCTGGATAATAATTTCCTTTGGATGAACTTTTCTGCCGAAACTGATGCTCCTACCCATGTAAATCTCACCCATCACGGTTACTATAACCTGGGTGGCTTTAAAGATAAGATTACAGATCATTTACTGCAACTTAATGCTGCTTCTTACCTTGAACTGGACGAAAAGCAGATACCTACCGGAAAAATAATGAAATGCAGCGAAAATGATATGGATTTTCGTGAACTGAGAAATGTAATAGTTCCGCTGGATCATTGCTTTGTGATGGATGATAATCCTGAAAGGATGCAACCCAAGGTTCAACTTGTCCATGAAGCCAGCGGCAGAAGACTGTCCATTAGAAGCACCCAACCCGGAGTGCAGGTGTATACCGGTAATTTCCTCGATGGCACTTTGAAAGGCCATAATGGTACTGCATATACAAAACAATCGGCCATTTGCATGGAAACACAGCATTTTCCTGATAGCCCCAACAAACCTGAATTCCCGTCAACGTTGCTGCGGCCAGGCGAAAAGTACGAGCATATGGTATTTTATCAATTTGATGTTGTGGAGTAGCTTTTGGCTATCAACACTGTACAGACCACTTAACCATCTTCAACCGCCGTGTTCGTTAGCGAACAATAATGTACATTTAAGAACATATGTGACTCATTGACTTTCATTTGAATCAGATGCAAGTATCATGTTTTTAATACTTTGTGGCTTCCGGCATGCTTTCTGTTATTTTTTGTCATGTTGATATTCTGACTTCAACCTTTTAGTAAAACAATAAAATCAAAAAGACATGAGAACACAGCTGTATGTATTAAGTATGCTGGTAATAACTTTTCTGGTTGCTTGTGATGAAGATGAACCGGAAGTCATATTACCGCCTGTTGCGGCCTTTGAAACGGAAAAAGAAGTTTATGACGAAGGTGAACCCATTGCATTTTTCAATAAAAGTGAAAATGCGGTTAGTTTTTTCTGGACATTCGGAGAGGATGTAACAACAACTGAAGAAAATCCTGTTTACACTCCTGTAATTTATTCATCCTTCCAGGGTCAAGGTTTCAGAGCTAAATTGGTTGCTGTGGGTGAAGATGGGAGTCTGGATTCCACTGAAACATTTGTTGCTGCTTCCAAAAGAATATTTTATGGAATCGTTATCAAGGAAATGTCTGAAAGTATTATGGAGAAAATTCCCTTCGAGGAAGGTAAATCAACTGAGCTCTACCTTCTTACCGGCGTACCCGGTGATAATTATGAATGGATCAATGAGTACCAGACTTTTATTCCGGCATCTATTACTGAAAATTTCAGTCTTCCTTTTCAGTACCCCCATATTATTACATGGCCTAATGTTTATATGGGTAATAATCTCTGGTTTTTTCACTTTCATGCCTCCGTTGAAGGCAGCGAAGAAGTGGTTTCAATAAAAGAAATTTATTTCAATCCAACTTATATTGAACCTTATAAGGAAGAAAACGGATATTATATTTTTGAAGTAGGAGATGATGATATAAAAATTGATGTAAAATTTTCCTACTTCTGGTAGATATCCTTAATGTTGAAGAATGATTATTGCATCATTCATTATTATCCTTTAAACAGCGGGTCTGCACCAATTGTGCCTACCAGAGATTTCAGATAGGCAGGGTTTTCCACTTTCTTAAGCTCATTACGGGCGTTATCCAGTTTGACCTGAAGAGCCAGTTCATCGATAATGGGCTGGTTGATATCATCTGCCATAAAGTCTTCAAGATAGGCGATATGCTTTTTCCACAGTGCAATATCTTTTTGCTTTTTAAGTTCAAGACGCTTTTTGTACCAGCCGCTTTTCAGCACATAATCGCGTGTGAACATTTTGCGAATATCGGGATGGGTAACATCCTTCCCTTCAAAATGTCCGTGAGCCATGATGTGCAGCAGGGCTTTCAAGGGTGGAATGGCTGATTCCACGCTGCCGTCTTCAAAATACCGCAGGGCAACCCTCTGCTGGGCTTCACAGATGTTTTTGATGCCATCCACGTAATCATCCATAGATTGTGTTTCGGGCTTCAGTACTTCCTGGCTGAAAATACTCATGGGTTCTTCAAAAATGCGCCCGAGGTATTTGAAAGCAAAAGCTTCATTGATGCGGTAACCCAGCCGGCTGGCAAGAATCTTCTCACCTTTGTATTCAAAATCATTGATTTTATCCAGCACTCCTTCTTTAAGCATATTTTCCGGATTGCGTTCCACTGTATCGAAGCGACACCAGATCTCTGGAATAAGGATGCTGAGATCATGATCGAAACGATGTTTGGGGCCTATGTGTCCGGCAGCACTCGAAAAAGCATTATAACCGGTAAGTATATATGATACCAGGGCGTTATTCAGATCGGATGTGGGAACCAGCATATTAAAAGGACCTTTGGTAAGTGCTCCTTCAGATCCTGCACCGGTAGTTGATGGTGATTTACCTGTAAGGCTGCATACAAAATCCATGAACAGCTCGGGCAGTTCCTGGTAATGTATGGGAGCATACACACTAAGTGGCCTGATTCCTTTTTCCTTGTTGGATGGGTTGTTTCTCCTGCCCGGAAGCACATCGTTGATGGGAAATAAAGTAGGCTTATCTGCAGGTACTTTTCGTGCGAAGCGAATGCCAACGTGAGCCAGATATCCATCGGCAGGATTGTTGAATTCAGGACGGGCCTGCAGATATCTTGGATTTTGCGATATGGTCCCATCATCCAGTTTCCTTGGATGGCTGGGAGAAATAAAATACAACCCGCTATCATCTTCAGCACCTTGCCTGATAAGCTTTTTGATGGGCCAGGTGTATTTATCAAACTCTATGGCTCCCTCAATAATCTCTCGACTGTCTTTTGATGTAAGGGGTTGATAATTGGTGGTGAAGTTGTTTATTTGCGAAAGGTCAGACTCAGCCTGCTTGTCATAACCCCTGTTGATGGCTTCATCGGGCCGCTGAAAGAACAGGTATTCACAGTTTTCTACAAATTTCACACTTTTTCGTGTGGTTCCGGGACGCAGGTATTCAAGCTGATCTGTTGGAACGGTAAGTGTAGCTGAAATATCGTCTTCCATCTGAACCTTAGCTGCGGCAATAAAATCGGGTCGCAATGAATAAACATTCCACGAATCATTTTTACCAAACCCTACACGCAGATATGATGTACTGATCTTTCGGTTATCAAACATCAGTACATGGCCTTTACGGCCGTTTACTTTATCTACAGAAAAATATTCACGCCAGTCTTTCTTTCCGTTACCCGGTGTTAAACTGATCCGCTTGATCAGAAAGATGAGAGCTTTTACATGGTCAGAAATATTTTCGACGTATTTGTTGTATTCATCTGAATATCCCCGGTAAGGGGTAAGAAGTTTGATTACTGAACCCAGTGTCCTTTTAGGTTCGAGAAGCGGACGCTTATCTTCGGGTTGTGATTTAGGATTGCGCCAGCGTTTGCTGTAATCATAATCAATGATTTCCTGTGCCTTGGCAAAATCCTTCTCATAATCATCAATAAAAAATGTACCGTAAATGATAGCATTAAGCAGCGATTTTGATATTTCAGATTTTCCTCCACCCGAAACCGTACTGGGTTTATGCAGGAAGCTACCTTCGGCCTGTGTAACAACCAGACGCCAGTCAGGAGCAAAAGGATGCTTCTCCATGTGGATCTTAAAACCACAGGGTACTACATAATGATGGTTTCGGAGCAGTTTTATTTCTCTTTCCTTTCCTTTATATTTCCAGCTTATACGGCTTTTGTAAAGCTCGACCCTGGAATCTTCCGGAATATAGATGACTGAGGGATGAAGCTTATCAACCCCGTAATTGTCTTCATGGATTTCCATCATTGATGCATAATGCTTTTTAATGTCTTCGAAAGTATATGCATCAGGAAAACGTTTTTTCAGGTCGGAAGCATCAAAGAAACTGCCCATATTTCTGCGCGAGAAGGCAATCGTTCCTCCTGCATGCTCTTCTTCACAATTACCGGAAAGATTGGCAGCATAGGTGAGTTGGGTTTTTATTTCTTTCTTGCTGTATCCGAAATAGTTATCGGCAATAAGGGTTACCACTACACCGGTTTCATCCCGGCAGGTGAGCTTGAAGGGAATGCCATCGTTGTAAAGTTCATTTTCCTTTTTCCAGCACATACCATCTTTGCGCATGCGTTCGGTAGCATCTTCATAGTGGGGCAGACCTAAATCTATTTTCTTCATCTGGGTGAGATGGGGTGCCAGAATAATACATCCGGTATGTCCGGTCCAGTGCTCAGGATCAAGCCCGGCATCATTTTTATACAAATAAGGATCACCGGCATTGCCAAAGATACTTTCGACGAAATCGAGATTGCTTACAAATGCACCGGGTGCAAAAAAACGAACTTCCATGGTTTTGCGCGGTGAAATACCTTTTACTTCGGGGCTGACCGCCGGCCTTAGCAACAATGATACAAACAGTTTTGCCTTTTTCTCCTGTGATGCGGTAAATGGCAGTATTTTAAAATCTTCCGGCGGATTTAGTGCTGCATGCAACAGGTGTGCAAAGGTAATTTTCGGAACAGCCTTTTTGTCAACCGGAATGGGTAATCCTCCTTTGACGATATGAAAAGAGCCTTTTGTGGTACGACGATCGTTCAGCGGATTATGCAGGATGCCCTGCCGGATACGATATGATTCATAATAGGGAGTGCTGTAGCTGTTTTTATCTGGCGGAAGGCTTACCTCACGGCCAAGTCCAGGTTTATCGAGCACAAAAGAATCAAAAGGAATGCGCAAACTTTTCTCAAATTCCATATCATTTGTATAATGGTTGATAAAGTTCTGGATGCGTTTGTCAACAGGATTGATAACTTCTTTGGAGAGGATACGCATTTTTTCGCGGTAATTGTTAAGAAGACTTTCAGCCAGGTTAACAAATTCCTGTTCTGTCATACCGTCTTTCTGGTGGTGAAACTGCCCTTCAAAAATGGGTTGTCCCATAGATGCCAGTTTCATGTTTATGTAACGGATAACATCGCGACGACGCCTTGCCGTCAAAGGTTCGGTAGTGTGATAATTCAAGGAAGTCTCCATGACCATAGAAATAATTGATTCGTACTTACTTATATTGCTTGTCC
>CAYXIT010000044.1:22014-25440 GCA_964465275.1 uncultured Bacteroidales bacterium
TATACCCGTGTTGCAATAAAAAAGGCCGGCTCCAGTGAGCCGGCCTTTGAAAGGAACAGATATATTTTTAAATAACACCCTGATCGATCATGGCGTCGGCAACTTTGATGAAACCGGCGATGTTTGAACCTTTTACATAGTTCACGTAACCGTCTTCTTCTTTACCATATTTCACACATGCGTCATGGATGTTGATCATGATCTGATGCAGTTTGGCTTCAACTTCTTCTGAAGTCCAGTTGAGTTTCATGGCGTTCTGGGTTTGCTCCAGCCCTGATGTTGCCACTCCACCGGCGTTGGCTGCTTTTCCCGGACCGTAAAGTATTTTGGCATTCAGGAATATCTCCATTGCTTCAGGAGTACATGGCATGTTGGCTCCTTCAGAAACACACATCACACCATTGTTTACAAGATTCTGAGCATCTTCAGCATTAAGCTCATTCTGGATAGCACAAGGCAGTGCAACATCACACTTCACTTCCCACGGACGTTTTCCTTCAAAGAACTGTGCATTGGGGAATTCATATGTATAGGGTTTAACGATATCCTGGTTGGAAGCGCGGAGCTCAAGCAGGTAATCAATTTTTTCGCCGCTGATTCCATCGGGGTCATAAACATAACCGTCAGGTCCGCTGATTGTAACAACTCTTGCACCCAGTTGTGTTGCTTTAATGATAGATCCCCATGAAACATTACCGAAACCTGAAACCGCAACGATTTTACCTTTCATGGAGTCACCGCGGGTTTTCAGCATTTCTTCGGCGAAATAAACGTTACCAAAACCTGTGGCTTCAGGACGTATGAGCGATCCACCCCATCCGCGGCCTTTGCCTGTAAATACACCGTGGTGTTCACCTACCAGTTTCTTGTACATGCCAAACATATAACCAATTTCGCGGCCACCTACGCCGATATCGCCTGCAGGGATATCTGTATCGGGACCAATATATTTGTAAAGCTCAGCCATGAAAGACTGGCAGAAGCGCATGATCTCTGCGTTGGATTTTCCTTTGGGATCAAAGTCGCTGCCTCCCTTAGCACCACCCATAGGAAGAGTGGTAAGGCTGTTCTTGAATATCTGCTCGAAACCAAGAAATTTCAGTCCACCTTCTGTTACACTGGGGTGGAAACGACAACCACCTTTGTAAGGACCAATGGCATTGTTGAACTGTACGCGGTAACCTCTGTTAACCTGCACGTTGCCTTTGTCGTCCATCCACTGAACCTTAAATTTGATTACCCTGTCGGGCTCAATGATTCTTTCAATAATATTTGCAGCTTCATACCTGGGGTTTTCATTTACTATATCTTCAATAGTTTCCAAAACCTCTTTTACTGCCTGAAGGAACTCAGGTTGACCAGGATTTTTCTTTTCCAGGTCGGCCATAATTTTTTCCAAGTTCATATCCGAGAAAATTTTTAAAAGTTTGTAATAAGGGTGATGTTGTTAATTGTTTATCAATTAACAGGGCGAAATTAGCCTTATTTTAGAGATTGGCAAAGGAAAAAAGAAAATAAATTTTTCTGCAGATGTTGAAGCTAACAGGCTATAAACTAAATAAATAATGAATATATGGTTACTGCTATATGTTCCTTTTAAATAACCTGATTATTTTATCAACAAATAACCTGAATTATTCACCGGAAATTAATCAGGCTAGCATATTGTTATATTTATCTTCAGGTTGTTAATTTATGATCAACTTTGGGTTTTTCCACTACTCCTTTTTTCTTTCTGCCATCTATTAGTATATTCATTGGCTTTTTGAAGTAAATGTGTCTTACATGTTTATCTTCAAAAACAGCTTTTTGTTTGGAAAGAAAATCCACATCATATTGTCCGTCATTCATAAACGGATTTATGGTGAAGTACCCCACATTAAATGAAGTTAGGTTTTGAAAGAAATGCGTGCCCTGACTTGGGTCGATCTGGAAATTTTTCAACCCTGACTCCACGATAAGCCTGGCTGCAGAAATCTGTGACCATTTAACCGGAACACCCAGCCATGGATCGGTAGATCCCCACCTTCCCGGACCCACAAGGATATAGTTTTGCTTTTTCTTTACAAACTCTGCATTAAGTTTATCAATGGTTTCTGCGATCAGTTTGGTATCGGCCGGGTCAAAGGAATCGGGTTTCACATAAATAATATCTTGTATGTCGCCTATTTCTCCGTTTCCCAGCGCATTATGGCTGTAAATTAATGACTTTTTGGGATCGAGGCATTTCAGGCTTACCTGATTTTTTTCCTGGGTTTCCACAATAGGCCTGATTTGCAGAAAGTGGAAGATCTGGGGTTGGGTTTCAGGGGTGTCAAGATTTACAGAGAATTCAATTTCCACCTGGTTATTCATCTCTTCTTTCCCGATCCTTAGGATCTCAAGCAGTATCTCAGAAAGAGGGAAAGAATTATATTTTAGCACATTAGAGAAAGTGATGATTTTTTTACCTCCTTCATACAAGCCGTCTCTGATGATCTGATCCTGGTAATCAAAGGTGGATGCAACAAATTTGAGAGCCTTATCATTTTCTGCTTGTCTGATGCGCAGTTTGTGCAGGTTTATAGTTTCATCTACCGAAGAATGAAATTTCTCGGGATCAAGGTCCAGTGCATAAAACTCTTTCTGGCTGTTGGTAAGAGCAAGTTCCGGAACTGATAACTGCAGTACTTTTTGCGGATACTTTGGGCAAAACCGCATGGTTATACCCCCTTCTACAATGGTTTTTCCAAGTCCGAATGCAATGTTTGCTATGCCGTCTTCATATTTCTCTGGTTCAATAGGATAAAAATTAACCGAGCGGGCCACCCCTGAAATAGCAGGATAGAAGCGGTTACCATAGCTACGTCCGGAAACTTCCTGAATTACCACACCCATTTTTTCTTCATCAATTACATTGGATGTGGCTTCTATATATGCTTTACTTTCCTTGTAAAATACCGATGCGTAAACGCTTTTAATGGCCTGTTCCAATTGATATGATCTGATGCGGTCATCGTGGTGATTGTTTGGAATCATAAAGGTTGAATAAACACCGGCAAAAGGCTGATAATGACTGTCTTCAAGCAAACTGGATGAACGAACTGCCAGGGGCGACCTTATGGCTTCAATAATCTCCTCAACATATTTTCTCATGCGTGAGGGGGTTGATGCATTGCTGAATTTATTAATGATCTCCTCGTCTGTAACATCAGATAATGCAAATTCATACAGATTGTTATCTTCCATGAATTCATCGAATACGTCTGTAGTCAGCACAACGGTCCGGGGTATGGTTACCATAACATCATCCCATTTGAACATGATCTTGTATTTATTGATAAAAGAATCAATAAATGCCAGGCCTCTTGCTTTACCTCCGAGCTGGCCGTCACCCAGCCTGGTAAAAATTGCATATTCGTCAATATGACTGGCAATGATACCTCG
>CAYXIT010000045.1:0-14364 GCA_964465275.1 uncultured Bacteroidales bacterium
GGATATTCCTGTAATTATTTACAATATGCCGGCCAACACCGGATTAGATATGACGGCTGGCGACATAGTAGCCATTGCACATCATCCCAATATTATCGGATTGAAAGATTCAGGTGGAAATGTTGCCAAGATGGCCGATATTTTATTTAATGCCCGGCAAGACTTTCAGGTGCTGGCAGGTTCAGCCGGATTTTTACTTCCGGCCTTAAGCATTGGTGCAGTGGGTGGTGTTCTGGCACTGGCCAATATTGCTCCCGGTCACTGTCTTGATATTTACAATGCTTTTTCTGAGGGAAATATGCACAAAGCCAGTGAGCTTCAGCAAAAGATCGTAACTCTCAATGCTGCAGTAACCAGAAACTGGGGCGTTCCTGCATTGAAAGCAGCGATGGATCATCTGGGCATGTATGGCTGTCCTTGTCGTAAGCCTTTGCAACCCATAGCAGAAGATGTAAAGAAAAAATTATTAGATCTACTATAAAAATATTTTAAAACGATTATGAAAGGCAGAAAACTATTAATGATCCCCGGACCCATTGAATTTGAACCTGAAGTGTTGCAGGCTCTTGGTGCTCCCACTACAAGTCATACAGCCCCAAACTTTATTGATTCCTTTGGCAGCTGTCTGAAAATGATGAAACAGGTGTGGGAATGTCCCGACGGACAGTCTTTCATCATAGCAGGATCAGGCACATTGGCCATGGATATGGCAGGGGCCAACCTGGTAGAAAACGGAGATAAAGTCCTCGTTATTTCTACAGGCTACTTTGGAGAAAGATATGCCGAATTGCTGAAACGTTATGGTGCTGAGGTTACAATATTGAAATCAGATACGGGAGATACAGTTGATTTTTCAGCGATTGAAGAAACTCTTAAAAAAAATGACTTCAAATTGATGACGTTTACTCATGTCGATACATCCACAGCCGTAAGAGTTGACCCTAAGCCCATCGGAGAATTGGGCAGAAAATATAATGTTCTTACCGTTTTGGATGGTGTATGTTCAATAGCCGGAGAAGAAATGCGGCAGCAGGAGTGGGGTATTGATGTGGCTCTGACTGCTTCACAAAAAGCCATTGGTGTGCCTCCCGGACTGGCATTGCTTGTTGCTTCACCAAAGGCAATGGATGTATGGAAAAACAGAAAAACCCCGGTGGGTAATTACTACTGCGACTGGTCCAACTGGTTACCCATAATGCAGGCGTATGAAGAGGGTCGTCCTTCCTATTTTGGAACTCCCCCGGTAAATCTGATTGTAGCCCTGGAAGTATCTCTGAAAATAATACTGGCGGAGGGTATGGAAAACAGAGTAGCCAGGCATAAAACCCTTGCAACCGAATTCCGCCAAAAAATAACAGATATGGGATTTCAATTGCTGCCGGTTAATGAAGCTTATGCAACAAATACATTGTCAGCCATATACTATCCAAAAGATATTGGCGATAGTGATTTTATGACATTAATGGCCAAATCAGATATTATTATTGCCCCCGGACTACTTCGGGATTTAAAAGGCAAATATTTCAGGGTTGGACATATGGGGTCGGTAAACCGGTCAGATATTGTTAGCACCCTTGCGGCTATTGAAAAAGCAGTCAATCAGTTGAAAAATTTGCCTTAAAAAAGACAAAAAACTTCTCAAAAGATATAATTATATGGAAACGAAAAAGGACTTGAAACTTGCCGTGATCATTGATGCCGACAACGTGCCTTCAGCAAATGTGAAAGGTATGATGGAAGAAATTGCAAAATATGGTACTCCCACATTTAAAAGAATTTATGGTGACTGGACAAAACCAAACGTAATCAGTTGGAAAGGTGTGTTGCTGGAAAATGCAATAACACCCATTCAGCAGTATGGCTATACAACCGGTAAAAATTCAACGGATTCTGCCATGATTATCGATGCAATGGACATCTTATATACCGGCAGGGTAGATGGCTTTTGCATCGTATCAAGCGATAGCGATTTTACAAAACTTGCCATCAGACTAAGAGAATCAGGAATGAAGGTATTTGGTTTGGGAGAAAAAAAGACCCCGAAGCCATTTATTGCCGCATGCGATAAGTTTATTTATCTTGAGATTTTAAAGAGTACTCCGGAGCCCGAATCAACTGAAGACCAGGCACCCAGAACCACCTGGGTTTCAAAACGTGAAACTGTGCAGAAAGTCAATGCCAAAATTATAGCTCTGATTTCTGCCACAGTAGATGATGTTGCGGATGAAGATGGATGGGCTTTTTTGGGAGATGTAGGGAATCTGTTGATTAAGAAAAGACCTGATTTTGACCCAAGAAATTATGGTTTCGAAAAACTTACTCCTTTTATTAAATCGCTGAAAGATAATTTTGATATTGATGAACGGGTAACAGAAAGAGCATCAATTAAGCACGTTTATATAAGAACAAAAAAATAACAGTACACAATGATTGTGAAAGGTTGTTTCGCCCCACTTAGAATTACCTGGGTCGGGTTTCTTATATTCTTCAAATGTTGCCGCTGCACTGCAGCTTTAAAAAAAGCTACAGTGCAGCCAAAACTTTTTTGGCCAATCAACCTACATTTTTACTGGAGATAAAAAGTTTATTAATTTTAATATGCCTTTTACAAATTAATATAACTCAAAAAATGAGAAGTCAGACAAATTCCGGGTCAGTAAACCCGTATGCCGCAAAACTTTTTTTTAGTTGCTGCTTATCCATGGTGTTACTGGGGTATATATCAGCCCAGGATTTAGGTTGTACTGATCCCCTTGCAATTAATTTTGACTCTCTGGCAACACAAAATAACGGTAGTTGCATATATTCTGCTGCATTAGTTTCAGTAGTAAGCAGCTGGGATTTGACTGAAACAATGATCGAAACATCAGGATTGATAATCTGGGATGAAAGGACATGGACACACAACGATGATACTGATATCAATATTTATGCATTTGATACCACTGATGTTCAGAATTATCAGGCTTATCCTTTAAATGGAATAGTAAACAATGACTGGGAAGAAATTTCACAGGATAATGATTATGTTTATATTGGTGACTTTGGCAACAATGCCAATGGAAACAGAACTGATCTTAAAATCCTGAGAATTGAAAAGAATTCACTTATTGATGACTCTCTGGTTATTGATACCATTCATTTTTCATATTCATTACAAACTGATTTTTCTCCCACAGGTTCTAATAATACTGATTTTGACTGTGAAGCGTTTATTGTAACTACTGACAGTATTTACTTATTTACCAAAGAATGGATAAGCCAGAAAAGCAGCATTTACAGATTACCTAAACAGCCGGGTACCTATGTTGCGCAATACAGGGATTCATACAACGTGGAAGGACTGATAACAGGTGCAACTTATCTTGAGGATAAAAAACTGGTCGTTTTAACAGGATACTCAACACTTTTACAACCTTTTTTATTTCTGCTTTATGATTTTCAACCTTTTGATTTCTTTTCAGGGAACAAGAGAAAAATTACAGTAGACCTTCCCTTTCACCAGGTTGAGGGAATTGCTACTGAAGATGGTTTAATGTATTTCATTTCCAATGAGTATTTTTCTTATTCAATGGTTACCGTTTCGCAGAAGTTGCATCTAATTGACTTAACACCATTTTTAAGCAATTACTTAACCGGAACATCTGTTAATCTAATGGATGTTGAGCAACATAATCCTATGATCATTTATCCAAATCCTGCCAACTGGACAATATATGTAGAATACGATGATTACTTTACAGGAGAATTTTTTAAAATATTTGATCTTAACGGTAGAAAAATTCTTTCAGGAGAGTTAGAACCGGGAGAAATGAATATTGATATCGGGTATTTAAAACCAGGAACCTATCTATTCATCGTTGAACAGCCGGAATATATCATCAGAAAGATCATACGGAACTAAAAAAATTACCTTATTGTTTCACCGAAACAGAAATAGCTGAAACCGGTAAAGGCACCAATCAAAAAGTAAATCAGGGATTTTATTATTTACTGCGACTTCAACTTTATTGTTTTGGGTTTATTCCAAGTTCATCTTTCATCTCCTCATAAAAATCCATCATACGTTCAAAGTGAGATCCTTCCCAGTAAACTTTACCGCAATCGCGGCAGCGGAAAAATTCATTGAAATACTGATTGGTTCCGGGCTTGAGTTCATCCTGAATTTCTTCCTTACTTACTTCTTCAATGGTTCCGTTGCAGGCAATACAACGACTAAGGAAACGAATGTTGTTTTTCAATCCGAAAGAATCAATGATCTCTCGTAACTGTTCTTTGGCAGAGGTTGATTCAACGAAATGTCCGTGTTTAACCCTTTTGTTTTTCAGGATACCCCTGTCGCGGGTGAGTACGATCCGGTCTTCATCCTCTGCAATCTGAATGATTTCAGGATCATCAAGGTCATTGCGGTATAATGTGTCAAAGCCGGTCATACGAAGCAGTCTTGCCAGCTTACCAAGGTGAACATCCAGAATGAAACGGACTGAATCCATAAAGCTGCTGAAGTTTGGTCAGGGTTTATTCAAAGATATAAATAAAACCTGGAAAGGGAAAAAGGAAGGAGGACGGAGAACGGAGAACGGAGAATGGAGAATGCAGAATGGTAAACTGTGAATGTAAAACTGTGAACGAAAAACAGTAATTTCTAATAGAATAAAGCAAACTAATCTTTAGTTATGTAATCATCAGCACCGATTACGGGCACAGGGGCTGTTAGTGATAAAGAAGCCAAGGAATGCTCCCATAAAAACACTGCTTAATGAATCACTGAATATCCATGATTGAAGTTGTCGGGCTTCGGTAAAATAAAAAAAACCAAATCCGGCCAGTGCACCAATCAATATATAAAGAAGAGATTTTCTGAGATGTTGCGATTTTATTAACTTGCTGATTCCCTTGTTTTCAGAGCCTATTTCAAGTTTTTTGAATTTAATTTCCTGTCTTGTATTCATATATGCAAATATATAAATATAACTTGATTTGTGTTATGTATTTTTATACAATCTGATACGATTTAATGAATTTTATGAGTGGTTATTGTTTTCCGGTTTTATTGCCATAACCTAATCATTCTTATTGCTGTGAATGGAATACCAGTCAATTTTTATGAATGTTTCCAGACAGAAGTGAGTATTGCTTAATTATATTCATTTCATAAAAAATACTAAAACAATCTGGCAATAAAGTTCAGAAAAAAATAAAACATATATTTGCCGGTCATATTTTATGTGTTTACTATCTCCCATTCAGTAACATGAAAACAAAATCCATTATTTTTTTCTTTGCTATATTTACTTTTTTACACTTTAAAACATATAGTCAGGATTTTTACTGGGTGAAGGGTGGCTGGCAATATGTAAGGGTAAGCGGACATAATTCACAGATATACACACCCAGAAATACTTTCCATTTTGGTGGCGGGGTGGAAAAACTTTTTAGTAATCCCTATGGTTTGAAGCTTGAAGTGAATATAAACCAAAAAGGATTCAACAGTTTTATAAGCGAAGAAACCCAATCTTACTTAAGGATCCGGCAGAATGATGTAGACCAGCTTTCTCTGGCGTTTCCGGTATTAGGTACATTGCATTTGAGAAGAATGCATTTTGAGATGGGGATTAGTCTGGATTTTTTACTGCAATCTGACCAACATGATCGTGAAACAACAATTTATAATACCAACGGAGAATCTGTAATCAAAGATCATTATAATCATGTAAAATTCATGAATCCTGAACTGGCTGCAATGTGGGGTATTGGTATAAGATTGTTTAAAGGGATGCATTTATCTGCCCGATACATTCAAGGTTTAAGTCCTATTAGTCGCACCTATAACTGGACACGCATGAGTTACGCACAGGTATCTTTAAGTTTACGTTTGGGTGAAGACATAACTCCAATGAAAATTTCAGAGCTTTCATCAATGCGTTCCAATGAGCATAGTGAAAATTACAGAATCAATTCTCACCGAAATATATCCAGAATAATATTTACCAGAACCGGTGACGGTAATCAGATTCGTTTTCGTTGGCAGGCAGCAGAAGGGGGTTCAATGACAGTTTCCAATATAAATATAGAAACCAATTCGGGCATTGTTACCGGTACAGGAAGTCAGGTAATGGCAACCGATGTGGTTTTTCCTGTCAGTTGCAGGGTGTACTATACAATGACCAATACTCTTTCGGGACAAAGCTATGAAAGTATGCTGGATTTTATGATTGACAGGGCCGGTTTGTGGACTGTTACTTTGCACAATAATTAAGATCTGCTTATACCTGCCTTTTTATTTGTTTAGCTCAATTTCAGGAAATTAATATAAAATTAATATTTACAGAAATTCACATTTCAGACAGAAGTTGTAGTTTTACCCAAATTTTTAAAACTATATTATATGAAAAACTTTATTATTTCTATGAGAATCGGTTTTCTTTTTGTTGCATTGTTAGCTTTGGTTTCCTGCGGCGGACAAATGTCTGGTGACAATTCTTCCAAAACATCTGCCAGTGGGCATTCTATTGATGATGTTGCAGGAGAATGGAAATTTGTAAATTTTGAATCTGATGGATCAAACGAAAAATTTACAGAATGTGATGCCCTTACTGTATGGTATTTTACAAAAGAAAAGGGTGAAAAACTAACTGATGGCACTGAGGTTATGAGAATGAAAGCTGTTGCACCGGAGGATTGCAAATGGTTTGGTTTTGAAGCAAACTGGACAATTGTACCTGAAGGAATTTTCATATCCACTGTAAAGATGGGAGGTATGGGAGGTTTTTCTAATGCCGGTGTATTCAGTATAGAACAATTGGATAATGAGAAACTTGTTCTGAAGATTTTGAATAATATTTATACACTTGAAAAATAAATGTAACCGGAAATTCATACAATCTACCAGATTTTTCTCATCAAAGTCGAAATTAGCTTTTACGAAAGTATTTCTTAATAATATCAGTGTTTTGCGGTTGTTTAGTTTTCCTTCTTATGAGAATTTAGGTTCTTATATTGATCAATTTTATTTTATCCTTGTATTTTGGGGTCTCAATTTATTAAGTCAGGATTCCGAAAATATTTTCCGGAAATTATTCTTAACTTTAATGTAAAAATCTATGGCATATACCCTTCGACCTGGAGAAAAAGCACCGGAATTTCATTTACCTGCTACCGATGGAAACACCTATAGTTTAAGCGATTTTGACGACGTACCTGTGCTGGTTATATTTTTTACCTGTAATCACTGCCCTTATGTTATTGGCAGCGATGAATCAACCAGGCAAACCGTTTTGAAATACCAGGGAAAAGGGGTGAAGTTTGTAGCGATCAATTCCAATAGCAAAAATACCTATCCGGAAGATAGTTTTCCCAATATGGTAAAACGTATGGAGCAATATAAATTTCCCTGGGTTTATCTTCACGATGATAGCCAGGAGGTCGCTCTCTCTTACGGTGCCCTGAAAACACCCCACTTTTTTGTTTTCGACAACGACCGTAAGTTAATTTATACCGGCAGGGCACTTAATAATCCCCGCCAGGCTGAAGAATCAACCGTTTTTGATTTGGAAAAAGCTTTAGACGAGCATCTTGAAGGCAAACCGATCAGTGTTCCCGTAACCAATCCCATCGGCTGCAACGTTAAGTGGGAAGGTAAAGACCCCAAATGGATGCCACCGGATGCATGTGATCTGGTTTGAATTCAGTTAATTAATGGACTCAAAAGGTTGTTATATTCTGATCCGGTGAACAGAATTCTGGTTTTAGGAACTCACGGAGCCGGCTTTGTAAAACAACAATTTGACTGATCTCTTAAAGAACAAACTCCGGTTGAAAAACCCGATCTATTCATTATTTTAAACAAACAATATGTTCAAAATTTTTACCACTCAGCTATTTCTTCTCTTATTTTTTTCAGGTTTTGCTCAACTTCTTCAGGACGACTTTGAAGGCAACTCAACCATAAATACCTGGTATGCTGATGACTGTTTAATGGACATCTCATATGCAAATCCCTTTACTGATTCTTTCAACTCTTCATCTACTGTTCTTAAATATGAAGATACAGGCGGCCTTTATGCCAATATCGGATTTGATTCTTCATCAATAATTAATATTTCTGATGATACTCCCTTCAGTTTGAAAATATATGTGCCTTCAGATGGAATTACCGGCAACCAACCCAACCAGATTTCACTGAAGCTTCAAAATGGAAATTTGGGTCAGCCCTGGTCTACGCAAAGTGAAATAATTAAGCCCGTAAATTTGGATCAATGGCAGGAAGTTACCTTTGACTTTGTAAATGATCCGTATATCAATTTAGACCCCAATTCACCACCACCCATTCAAAGAACAGATTTTAACAGGGTTGTGCTCCAGGTGAATGGAGAAAATAATACGGATCATGTCATTGCATATATTGATGATTTTTATTTTGAAGGAGAAGAGCAGGATGAAACAGACGATCCTGTTTACGATCAGTTGGTATGGTATGATGAATTTGAAGAAGAAGGTGCCCTGGATGCTTCAAAATGGTTTCATCAAACTCAGTTGCCCAATGGCGATAGTTGGTTTAATGGTGAAATACAGCATTACACAGACAGAATTGAAAATACATTTGTTGATAATGACATCTTGCATCTGGTGGCAAAAAAAGAGAACTTTACTGATCAGGGAGTTACCAAAGAATATACATCCGCACGTTTAAACTCGAAGTTTGCATTTACTTACGGACGTGTGGAGGTAAAAGCAAAACTTCCCACTGGTGTTGGCACCTGGCCGGCCATTTGGATGCTGGGGAAAAATATAAATGAAGTTGGAGCGTACTGGTATATTGAAGGTTATGGCACTACCGACTGGCCGGCTTGCGGTGAGATCGATATAATGGAACATTGGGGAAGCAACCAGAATTATGTGCAAAGTGCAATGCATACTCCTTCAAGCTATGGTGGAACCGTTAATCACGGCGGACAAGTCATTCCAACTGCTTCCACCGAATTTCACGTATATGCCCTTGACTGGTATCCCGACAGAATGGTCTTTAGTGTGGATGATGTGGTGCACTATACCTATAATCCGGATGTTCAGAATGCCGACACATGGCCGTTTGATGAAGACCAGTACTTACTTTTAAACATAGCTATATTACCAAACATAGACCCCAACTTCACTGAAAGCGCCATGGAAATTGATTATGTAAGGGTTTACCAGGAAAGCACAACGACTACAGTTGAAGTTCTATTGGAATCAAAATTGGTTGTTTCACCCAATCCCGTTAATACAACGGCTTTCATAAGGAGTCCCCCAAAGGCAATAGGCAGTAATTTTTTTATTTATGATTTGCACGGCAGATTATTAAAAACGATGATTATCCAATCTGCAGAAACAATTGTTGATATGTCGGGCTGGTCGCCGGGAGTTTATTTATTTCAGCAAAGGGGAAAAAACATCAACCAAACATATAAGGTCATAAAAAAATAATACCTGATCAGAAAGCATAATTCATTTCTCTTAACATTATAAATGGTAGTAAGGTGCCTCATCTGGTGTCAATAAAAAAAGCTCTCTGTTCTATTCAGAGAGCTTTTTATTTTGTGTTACTTCCGTGTTATTTATTTGGGAAGAACAACCCCATCAATGACATGGATTACACCGTTGGAACCTTTAAGGTCCACAGCTGTAACATATGCTGAATTACCACTTTCATCGGTTAATTTAACTTTATCCATTTCGAGGGAGACAGTTAATTTTCCACCACTTACGGTTGTTAAAACTACTTCACCATTGCTATCTTCCAGTGCAGCCACTACTGCTGCAGAATCAAGATTGCCGCTAACCACATGATAAGTTAAAATTTTTGCCAATTGAGCCTTGTTCTCAGGCTTAAGCAAAGTGGCAACAGTTCCTTCAGGAAGTTTATCGAAAGCTTCATTTGTTGGAGCGAATACTGTGAAAGGACCTTCACTTTTCAAAGTTGCTACTAAGTCAGCAGCTTTTACTGCAGCTACTAAGGTTGTATGATCAGGCGAACTGATTGCAATATCTACAACATCTTTTTTCTGACTGAATGCACTAAAAGAAAACAGAAGAGCGAGCAGAACTAAATTTAATTTTTTCATTTTTTTTCATTTAAAGTTTATAATATTCATTTGTTACCTTAGGAACAAGCTGAATTATTTATTGTTCATTTAATATGTTATTATATTAAACAAATAATTTGTAAGTCTCAATTTTGAAATATGAGATTTTATTTATTATTATATCAATATAAATTAATGTGTAGTTATTAAAATACTTGTGATATAATATATTCAAAGTATGATATTTTGTTTAATGTTCATTTGATAAATGATAAACATATATCCTGATTAAATTTTTCATTTGATTATTAAACTATCCCTGGAAATTATGTAATGAAGGAACAAAATGATACTGATTGAATCATTGAAATAGCCTTTGACTATCGTGCGCAATTTGAAAGCCTTAAAACATAATTTGGATTTTCTGAATCGCAAGTAATTGCTTTGATGTGAAGAGAATTAAAACGCGGTAGTTTTAATTTATAGCGAGAAAGAGTGCATAGTGAAATTAGTAAGAAGCTTTTAAAAAAGAAATCCCGAAATTTTTTGCTTAAAATCAGTCGGCAAAGAAATATTTCAATAAACAAGATCAGCAAGCCTTAATGGAACTTTAATTTGGTTTTTAGTCCATATTTAATCCGCCCCCTGGAATAAAAAAACCGCAATCCGTTAAAAATTAACTTATTGCGGTTTTGCTTAGTCGGGGTGAGAAGACTCGAACTTCCGACCCCTTGCACCCCATGCAAGTGCGCTAGCCAACTGCGCCACACCCCGATTTTTGCTCTGCAAAAGTAATGCTTTTTTGAAAACTACAAAAAATCTTTTCTGAATTATGATATTCTGTTTGTTTCTTTTGCAAAGAACAAAAATGGGCTTTAAAAAAAGTTATCCATCAGTAACGGATGCCCTACCTACCTTCATAAAATTTTTTACTTTTGTGATTTTTGAAATATGTCAGGTGATTGTTTGTAAATTAGTATTTACACGGGTTTAAATTACGAATATTCCCTGATAAGAACGATATCCTGTTTTAATACTTTTATCGTTTTATTTGTGCTTCAATAGTAAACAGATACATTTTCGGTTTGTGTGTAAGAAATTATCCATGAAATATAAAACTACTCTATTACTTTTAATATTTGTCCTGAATTCAATAACTGCAGTCATAGCACAGTCTCGGGGTACTCAATTATCCGGCCGCAATACCCGCCAAATGAACTATCGCGATTTTGTTCTGCCCGGCCCTCATTGGGAAGGAGGTGTAAGCCTGGGTATTGCCAATGCAATTACCGATATTGCATCAAGCAGGCCTGGAGAACAAGCATCCTTATTTGATGTGGATGCAAGAGGAACCATGCCCGCTTTTGCTGTTTATGGCAGATATCATACAGGAAGGCTTGTTGCATTAAAAAGCAGCTTTTCTGCAATCTGGGTTAAGGGAAATGATATTTGGTCGTCAGAGATTGAAATAGCAGAAAGGGGAAAATCATTTTCTAATGCAGTTTACGAAGCTTCGTTATTAGGTGAGTTTTATCTGCCGAGAAGCATTACTAATCTTAAAAAAGACTTTACGTCTTTTTGGCTTGATCTTTATCTTTTTAGCGGAGTAACTGCATTTTATCATGATCCAAAACTTACGGGGCCGGTAATTGACGACTATGATGAAGTAATTATCAATGCCAACAATCTTTACAACAATTACCAGATAGCCATTCCCGTGGGAGCAGGATTAAATTTTAACCTTTATAATCAGTGGACCCTGGGATTGGATTTTAATTTCCGTTACACTTTTTTCGATTATCTGGACGGTTTTCGAAGACCATATAGCAATCGTAACGACTTTTATTTTACCGGAAATTTTAATGTAGGTTATATAATCAGTTCAAAACCCAGACGTTCAAATGAAAGTATATGGGAAATGCTCTTTAGGAGGAATTAGATCAATCGCACTCCCTTGCTTTCCATATGATATCACCGGCTCCTTCGTCCTGGGCAAGCTTACGTGCCAGTACAAAGAAATAGTCTGATAATCGGTTAAAATACCTGATAATAATTTCCTGAACCGGCATTTTCTCAGAAAGTTCTATAATAATTCTTTCGGCACGCCGGCAAACACATCGGGCCACATGGGCATATGATGCTGCCATTCCACCTCCCGGTAATATAAAATTACTGAGTTGCGGAATTTCATCATTCATACTATCAATTTCCGTTTCCAGAAGTCTGATGTCACTTTCTTTCAGACAGGGTAACTGTATGATTTTATCAGTTTCATCTTTTGCCAGCAGTGATTCAGCAATAAAAAGACATTCCTGAATTTGTAACAGGATATTTTTATAATGTGGGTTTATTTCATGATCTCTTATCAGGCCAACAAATGAGTTTAGTTCGTCGACTGTACCGTATGCTTCTATACGATGGTGATATTTCGGGACCCGTTTACCACCAATAAGAGAAGTTTCGCCTTTATCTCCTGTTTTTGTATAAATTTTCCAAGTATCCATTTTTTCCAGAATTTCAAAAGAGACAAATTCAGATTAAACATTATGCTTAAACTGACACCACCCCGAAAAGGTTCATAATTATGTTTCTATTCCCCGGTTTCTTGCAGTTGCGCTGCAACTTTTGTGGGGCTGGGATTGATGGTATCAGATTCTACTTCTCCGTCTCTTAGCCTGATTACACGGTGGGCATGCAAGGCGATTTCTTCTTCGTGGGTAACAACTATGATGGTATTGCCTGCTTCATGGATTTCCTGGAAAAGACCCATAATTTCAATGGAAGTTTTTGAGTCAAGATTTCCGGTAGGTTCGTCTGCCAGAATTATAGACGGACTATTGACCAATGCCCTGGCAACAGCAACCCTTTGCCGCTGTCCACCTGACAATTCATTGGGTTTATGAGTTACACGGTCTGTCAATCCTACCTGATCCAATACTTTAAGTGCTCGCTTTTCCCTGTCTTGTCTGTTTTTACCTGAGTAGATCAAAGGTAGTGCAACATTATCAAGAGCTGTTGATCTCGGAAGCAGATTAAAGGTCTGGAAAACAAAGCCTATCTCTTTATTCCTGATTTCAGCAAGCTGATTATCCACAAGCTTACTAACATCCTTTCCATTGAGAAAATATCTGCCGGACGTTGGAGTATCCAGGCAGCCAAGAATATTCATCAGTGTAGATTTTCCGGAACCCGAAGGACCCATAAGTGCAATATATTCATTTTTGTACATTGAGATAGATACCGATTCAAGGGCACGTACAATCTCACTGCCAACTTTATAATGCTTGGAAAGCTTTTCTAACCTGATCAATTCTTGTTTTTCCATTCTGTTAATTTTTTAGTCCCACAAAGATAATAAATAACACATGCAAATATTTCTAAAACCTGATTAAGAAATTCTCCCTGCTTAGCCTGTCATCAAAAAAAACCAGTCCGAGTTTAAATAGATCAATTGTTACCCTCGTCTTTTGATGTTTTTGAATTTCATGCCAGGCTTTGAGCATAGAAGCGGACCATCTGATATCATCAACGATAATAACACCACCGGGGCTTATATGTTCTGTAAGAATATGAAAATAATGTAACAACTTCTCTCCTTTATGGTTGCCGTCAATTATTATCATATCATACACTTTGCTATGAATAACAGATGTAAGTATTTTATCAAAATTTCCTTCATGAAGTAAAATATTCGTCATTCCGGCAGTTTGAAAAAAGTTTCTTGCAATATCTGCTAAGGGTTTTGCACCTTCAATAGTATCAATACGAATGCCGGGATTTGCCCTGCTCATGCACGCAGAAGTTATACCTAAACTGGTGCCCAATTCAAGTACGTTTTTGTAATTAAAAAATTGTATCATTCTGTAAAACAAAAGAATAAAGCGTATTTTCTGAAGAGAATAACGGGCAAGACTTTTAACACTAACTATTCTGCTTTTATCAATGTTTCTTTTGTTCGATTTACTGCCGGCTCCCGGATCACTATATTGGAGAATGCTGGGGTTATTTAGAAGTGTTTTCCTGTGCTCAAAAATGTCTGTCAATGACTTTTTATCTGTTTTTTTATAGAGACATTCATCAACAAACCGGTAAACAAAAGGACTATGAACCCCATGACGTGTTTTAGAACGATAAAGCCACCTAATATACTCCCGCAAGAGGAAAGATATATGCATGATAGAAAAGAATATTTCCTGATATTATCCGGCAAAATTAGTCATTAAACAACTGTTATGTTTAGTGTTGATTGTAAAAAAACGTAATAAAATACAAATGTTGAAAACTCCTGAGAACTTACCCT
>CAYXIT010000045.1:14374-15789 GCA_964465275.1 uncultured Bacteroidales bacterium
CAAAAGGATACAATATATTATTTACCTGGTTTTCTTTAATTTTTGCGTGAAAACCTGACATTTTGTTACATATTTTTTATTAATTTGCGCTCATTATAATTAACTATTCCTTTTGCTCTGTTATCTGTTTTTACATATTTTTTTTTAGACCAAAGCTTCTTTTTCAAAATTATATTTTGATTAATTTTTCCTAAATCCATTATCAATGATGAAGACTCACTTAATTTTATTGTTATTTCTATTCCTGTTTTCCGGTGCGGCAAAATCACAGGTTGCAGATACAGTTCGCGTTGGTAACCGGAATATGATGCTTGCAGAAAAAGCTTATAATGAAGGTATCTCACTGTATAACGAATCAAAATTTACAGAGAGTATGCAAAAGTTCAATGAAGCGATTTCTCTGAGGCCAAATTTTGTAAAAGCTTATTATAACAGAGGAATTGTTAAGGCTGCTTTGGATGATTACGAAGGAGCTATCGATGATTACAAAATTGCACTTGAAGCAATACCTGATTTTGCAATGGCATATTTTGCCCGGGGCAAGGCCAGGATGGCACAAGGTGATACACAAACCGCTATCAAAGATTTTACCGGAGCCATTGAAAGTAACGAAAGGCTGTATTTTGCCTATTATTACAGAGGGGTATTATTTACACAAGAAGGAAAATATGATGAAGCAATTGATGATTTTACAACTGCCATCAATATAAAGGCTGATTTTGCACAAGCTTATAACGACCGGGGGAGTTCCAGGAAACTTAAAGGTGACTTGCAGGCTGCAATAGCTGATTATCAGCAGGCTGTGTTTCTTGATCCCGGAATGGCTCATGCGTACAATAATCTTGGAAGTGTAATGTTAAGCATGCAGCAATATAGTCAGGCTCATGAATTCTTTACTACTGCTATTAATATAAAGCCGGGTTATGAAAAAGCCTTTAATAACAGGGCTATCGCAAACATGAAGCTCGGATGGTATGATGTAGCTATGGAAGATGTTGGAAAGGTATTAGAAAAAAGTCCTGATAATTATATCGCTTTGACCACAAGAGGGCTTATCAGATACAGAACAGAAGACTATCAGGGGGCAGAAGATGATTTCACGCTTGCAATAAGACTGAATCCCGAATATGCTCCTGCTTGGCTAAACAGAGGCATTGCCCGGGAAATGTTGCGTGATCCGCAAGGAGCAAAACTGGACTGGGAGAAGGCGGTAAGCCTGGGTCTTACTGAAGCAGAAGAATACCTGGAATGATAAAAGCAAGTATTTTGATAAGCTAATTCTTTTGTAATTGTATGGTTTGATTAAAAAAAAAATTATATGTCAGGTATAGAAAAAATATTTCACGTCAATTTTCCTAATGTAAAGGATATTTTTAAAGGGGTTACAGAATATAAAATTATTATATTTCTCATTT
>CAYXIT010000045.1:15799-24375 GCA_964465275.1 uncultured Bacteroidales bacterium
CGGGCCCTGGAGTTTTACCTGAAGGCCTATGATTTTAATCCTGATAATGCAATCCTCAATATGCGTATTGGAGAGTGTTATCTGGAAACTCCTCTTAAGGATCAAGCCATTTCTTATCTTGAAAGAGCTGTTGAACTCAATGTGCCTACTCTAAGGATATATTATCTTTTGGGTTTAGCTTATCATCAAAATTACCGGTTTGATGATGCTATTGAGCAATATACATTTTACAGGCAGTCGCTAACTCCGCAGGAAGCTATACAGCAAAGGGCATCAATTGACAGAAGAATTGCCGAATGCAATCATGCAAAACAACTCGTTGAAGAACCCCTTCGTGTTTTTATCGATAATATGGGAAGTACTGTAAACTCAGAGTATGATGATTACAGCCCTGTTTTTTCTCCCGATGGTAAGATCATGTATTTTGCCAGTCGGAGACCCCTGGGGCGCCGGCCAAGAACCGATAAAAACGATCATAAGTATTTTGAGAATATTTTTGTTACCCGAAAGGTTGGAGATCAGTGGAGTACTGCCGAACCTATTGATGGAAGAATAAATACCAAAAGCCACGAAGCAACAGCAGGAATTAGTCCCGAAGGAGATGTCCTTTTTGTCTACCGTGGCGATAAAGGAGGCGATATTTATGAGAGCTATTTTGAAAAAGAAAGATGGAGAAAGCCTAAAAAGATGGCTCGTTCATTGCGTAGCCGAGGTACCCAGGAAACAAGTATTGCTTTTACTTCAACCGGCACAAGGGTATATTTCATAAGTGACCGGCCCGGTGGTTTCGGCGGTAAAGATATCTGGACATCAGAGCGGAATGAAAAAGGACGTTGGAGTGAACCGGTTAATCTGGGCTCAATGGTAAATACTGATCATGATGAAGAAAGCCTGTATCTTGCTCCTGACGATATTACACTTTATCTTAGTTCAAGGGGTCATAACTCAATGGGTGGGTTTGATATTTTTAAAACCGTTTTCCGTAATGGCAGATGGACTCGTCCTGAAAATCTGGGTTATCCGGTAAATTCACCCGGCGATGACCTTTTCTTTGTTTTGGGAAAGGAAGAAAATACAGCTTTCTTCTCGGCAAAACGCCAGGGAAATTATGGCGGCAGTGATATTTATATGATTACTTTCCTGGGTCCGGAAAAGCCTGTTAAATTGCCTGTTGCAGAAGATCTTTTTGCTTCTTCAGTGCGCCCGCCAGAGATTAATATGATGGAAAGTGAAGTAGAAATAGTTTCTGTACCGATGACCATCCTGCGTGGTAAAATTGTAGATGATGCTACCGATGAACCATTGCTTGCAACTATTGAGTTATATGACAATGAAACGGAGGGTCTGCTTGCAGAATTCAATTCACATCCGGAAACGGGCGAATACCTGATCTCTTTGCCCGGTGGCAAAAATTATGCTATATCTGCCAAGGCTGAAGATTACCTTTTTCACTCTGAAAATATGAATATCAGCGAATCGCAGATTGATCGTGAGATCATTAACGACATCAGATTGAAAAAAGTAGAAGTAGGTCAAAGCATTGTGCTAAGAAATATTTTCTTTGATACCGGTGCAGCCGAATTACGGCCTGAATCTTACGCGGAATTAGGAATTTTGTATAAGCTGATGATTGACAATCCATCTTTAAAAATTGAGATATCAGGTCATACCGATAATGTAGGATCTGCAAACTTGAATCAGCGTCTCTCGGAAAGACGTGCAAGGGCCGTGGTTGATTTTCTGCTTGAAAGAGGAATTGATGGTGAAAGATTAACCTACAAAGGGTATGGTTTTGAACGTCCTATTGCCACCAATGAAACTGCCGAGGGACGACAAATGAACCGGCGGACTGAATTTGAAATTATTGAAAAATAAAAAAAGGGACCTGCAGGTCCCTTTCATTTTTCAGTACGCCCGGTTATGAAATTGAAATTTGTTTGGGCGGTTTTTGTTTTGCTTCCTCCCGTTTAGGGATGTTAATGTGCAGCAAGCCATCTTTGTAATTGGCCTTGATCTTATCTGCATCTACACTTTCCGGTAAAGTAAATGATCTTTTAAAGCTGGCATAACCAAACTCCCTGCGCATGAACTTACCATCATTTTCATCTTCATGTTTGTACTCTTTCTCGGATGAAATTGTAAGTACATTGTTGTCCAGATCAATCTTGAAATCTTTCTTTTCCATACCTGGAGCGGCTAATTCAATTTTAAAATTGTCAGCATCTTCCAGAACATTCACTGCCGGAACACTCATGTTGGCACGATCTTCAAAAAGATCAGGCATAAGATCTTTACCAAAGAAATCTTCAAAAAAGCTTGGCATGTTAAAGCGGCTTCTTACTGTTGGTAACATAACACAATCCTCCTTTTTTTTTTGGTTTAACAATTTTGTTTACTATCTTGATTTACTATTCTTTTCTCTATTCCGGAAAGATCAAACAAAATGCCATTTGAACAATCAAACAAATTGGCAGTAAAAACCTGTCAATGTGGCGTTTAAGGTCTTTGATTGTGTCAAAATGGCTTGAATAATTGATTATATTATCCTGTTAATAATTATATCAACTTGTAATAATTTCAGCTTAAACTTTTCCTTGATCTTAATCTTAATCCCAACCTTAACAAATCAACATTTTTTGTAATTTCACAAACAATTTTTAGAGTATCGGTGTTATTTAATCCGATTTTTGTCTAATTATAGCAAACGTAAGATAATTCGGGATTGCCCGGTTTTTGTTGTAAAACTACTAACTCATGACAACAGGATTATTTCTGATTGTGCTAACGGGTGTTGCCGCTGTAGCACCATTTTTACGAAGATATTTGAAAAATCAGGCCGGCTGGGTTTATGCAATATGGCCCTTTGCCGGCTTTCTTTATTACCTGAGTTTGTTGCCTTCTATCAATGATGGAGTTGTTTTAAAAGAAACCTATCAATGGCTTCCTGCATTGGGAATTGATTTCAGTTTTTATGTTGATGGATTTAGTATTCTATTCAGTTTGCTGGTATTGGGCATAGGCACATTTATTTTAGTGTATGCAGGATACTATATGCGTCCCTATCCTATGAAGGGTAGATTTTTGGGGTATCTTCTTCTTTTTATGACTGCTATGCAGGGGATTGTGGTTTCGGGCAATCTTATAACCATGTTCGTATTCTGGGAACTGACCAGTGTAAGTTCCTATCTTTTAATTGGATATTATCATGAGAAGCCCGAGGCCCGGGCATCGGCGCTTCAGGCTTTGCTAATTACCGGATTTGGCGGACTTGCTCTTTTGGGAGGGTTTGTTTTACTTGCAATCCCTTATGAGACCTACGATTTGGCTTTTATACTTTCTAACCCGGATATCATAAAAAACAGTAATCTTTATATTCCGGCCTTTATTCTTATTGCCATCGGCGCATTTACAAAATCGGCACAGTTTCCTTTTCACTTTTGGTTACCTGGCGCTATGACTGCTCCTTCACCTGTGAGTGCCTATCTGCACTCTGCTACCATGGTAAAGGCCGGAGTATTTTTACTTGCACGCCTGAATCCTGTTCTGGGAGGAACCGAACTCTGGAGCTACACCTTAACTATTGTAGGTGTTACTACCATGTTTACAGGAGCCTGGCTGAGTATTACGCAGGTTGATCTGAAACGGATTCTGGCTTATACTACAGTGAGTGCCTTAGGTACACTGGTTTTGCTAATAGGTACCGGAACTGAATATGCCATTAATGCTGCTATTATCTTTTTACTGGTTCATGCACTTTACAAAGGTACTTTGTTTATGATGGCCGGTAATATTGAGAAAAAGACAGGTACGCGCGATCTTACACAATTAGGTGGTTTATTTAAATACATGCCTTTTGCAGCTATTATAATGTCAATGGCATTGGTATCAATGGCCGGTGTTCCGCCCATGCTTGGATTTTTAGGTAAGGAATTGATTTATGAAGCCAGTGTTGCAGCCCCCAAAGCATATCCCTTTATACTTACACTTGGGTTTCTTACCAATGTAATTCTTGTCTTTTTATCTTTAAGGCTTGCCATTGGTATATTCTGGAGTAAGGAGCCTTCATACCCAAAAACACCGGCCGAACCTAATCTGGCCCTGGTTTTGGGACCATTTTTCCTTGTTCTGATAAGTTTTGTATTGGGTTTGTTTCCATCAACCATGGCTAATCCTCTTACATCCAAAGCTATTACGGCAATTAGCCCGGGTAATGATGCAATTGCTCTCAAATTATGGCATGGGTTTAATCTGGTATTGGGTCTAAGTGTTTTGACCCTTGTTTCCGGATACCTCGTTTTTCGTTATCAGCAAATTATATTACCGGTTATCGACCGCATTAATATCAAATATTTCAGGAGAGAATTCACCCGTTTGTTTTTCAGTATGATCGATTCATTTTTAATTTTCACCAAACTGAAAACAAAAACACTGCAACATGGATATCACAGGTTTTACCTGATGACTTTATTCGTGATTGCATCAATTCTTGTTTGGGTGATGATATGGCGTGCCGAACCGGTTATCCTGGAGCTCAATTTTGCTGAAATGCCATTGAATCTGATTGCTGTGGTAATTCTTATTATTGCAGCCGCTCTTTCATCAGTTCTTTCAAACTCAAGGGTGGTGGCACTTATTTCTATGGGAGTTATAGGATTTGGTATTACAATTATCTTTATTGCATACAGTGGTGTTGATCTTGCCATTACCATGATCATGGTAGAAACGCTTATGGTAATATTGGCTATGGCCGTTGTGTATCATTTACCAAAATATAAGAACTTCTCTTCAACCGGAGCTAGAATGCGCGATGGACTGGTAGCAACCCTGGTTGGAACTTTTTTTATGGTCCTTGTTATGCAGGCAGGTACATCTAGTCTTGAAACGCCTATTTCAGAATACTTTAAGGATGCAAGCTATTCACTGGCCTACGGCCGGAATATTGTAAATGTTATTCTTGTAGATTTCAGGGCGTTGGATACATTAGGCGAAATTACAGTTATCTCCATTGCGGCACTTGGTATTTATGCAATGATCAAATTAGGCAAAAAACAATAATAAGAATATGGAGTCAATCATTTTACAAATAGCTGCCCGGCATATGCGTCCAATTTTGGTGGTACTTTCGCTTGTAGTTTTGTATCGCGGACATAACGAACCGGGGGGAGGTTTTATTGGCGGACTTATGTTTGGTGCAGCTTACATTTTGTATGCAATGGCTTTTGGTGTTGTTAAAACACAAAAATCGCTTTTCTTTAACCCAATAAACCTAACAGCTCTTGGGCTATTGATTGCAATTTTAAGTGGTTTACCTGCTCTCTTGCTGGGTGACAGTTTCATGACGGGTGAATGGTATACTTTTTTTGCTCAAACTGCTTTTGAACTTAAGTTGGGTACCCCACTTATTTTTGATTTGGGAGTATATTTTGCTGTGGCCGGTATGCTTATGCTGGTAATGTTTTCAATAATGGAGGAATAATATATGCTTTTTATACTGGCAATACTTATTGGAGTTTTATATGGTTCAGCAGTTTACCTGTTGTTGCGCCGGAATATTTTCAAGCTGATCCTTGGATTGATATTCCTGGGACATGCCACAAACCTTTTGTTATTTGTAGCAGGCGGCTTAACCAGTGGGAGGCCGGCATTTATCCGCGGATTACAGGATGAGACCATTGGCATGTCTGATCCGTTGCCCCAAGCTTTGATACTTACAGCTATTGTTATCGGCCTTGGTGTTACAGCGTTTGCTCTTACACTGGTGTACAGGTTTTATAAAGTAACCAAAACTGTTGATTTCGACGAACTTTCTGAAAACGAATAATTATGATACTGGTATTACCCATTATATTGCCTTTGCTTTTTATGGTGGTGCTCATCTTCACCCGCAGGTGGCTTATTTTTCAGCAATCTTTCAGTTTGCTGGCAAGCATTGGGCTTACATTTACAAGCCTGCTTATACTTACAGATGTCTACCAGAATGGTATTATGTCACTACAGCCGGGTTCATGGGAAGCACCTTTCGGTATTACACTTGTAGCGGATACCTTCTCGGCCATGATGATGCTTACAACATCATTTGTTTCAATTGTAGTAATGATCTATTCGCCTGGTTTCATTGACAGGGAAAGGCAAACATCTGGCTACTATCCTCTGGTATTTGGCCTTTTGATGGGTGTAAACGGTGCTTTTATAACAGGCGATATTTTTAACCTGTATGTATGGTATGAAGTAATGCTTACATCTTCCTTTGTGCTTATCGCTTTGGGTGGAAGTGCCGAGCAGTTAAGGGGATCTATAAAATATGTTACCATAAACTTTGTTGCTTCTATATTTTTTGTTGCGGCGATTGGAATATTATACGGTCAGGCCGGTACACTTAATATGGCTGACCTGGCTGCCAAAATGCGCACCTGGGATGACGGTAGCTATATCAATGGTGCTTTGATGCTGTTTTTCATTGCTTTTAGTGTAAAATCAGCTTTGGTGCCCTTCTTTTTCTGGTTGCCCGCATCTTACCACACTCCACCCATTGCCATTACAGCATTATTTGCCGGCACATTAACCAAAGTGGGTGTTTATACAATGTTCCGCTTCTACAGTCTTTTTGTGGTATTTGACCAACAGTTCTGGCAGATTTTTATTCTCACACTGGCCGGGCTAACCATGCTCGTTGGCGTACTGATGGCTGCTTCACAGTTTGATATTCGTAAGATTCTTTCTTTCCATATCATAAGCCAGGTTGGCTACATGGTTATGGGCTTGGGTATATTTACCGTTTCGGGTATTGCCGGAGCAATTTATTTCACCATCCACAATATGTTGTCCAAAACAAATACTTTTCTGGCGGGTGGTTTGGTTTATCAGCGTTCGGGAAGTTACGACCTTAAATATCTCGGAGGATTATACAAGGCAAGTCCTTTTTTGGCGCTTCTGTTCTTTATTCCTGCTTTGTCACTCGCCGGTATTCCACCTCTTCCGGGTTTTTTTGGTAAGTTTTTCCTGATAAAAGGAGGTTTTGAAGCACAACAGTATTTTATAACTGCTGTGGCTATTCTTACCGGCCTTTTTACCCTGTTTTCCATGGTGAAGATCTGGAATGAAGCATATTGGAAAAAGGAGCCTGAAGATGTACAGGTAAAAAATGGAAAAGTTCATCCATCAACTATCACTGCCACCGCAATTTTGGCTGTTGCAGTTATATTATTGGGTCTTTTTGCAGGACCTGTGATGGAAATTAGCCTGAATGCCGGTGAACAGATCGTGAATCCCGAAATGTATATCAATGCTGTTTTGGGTAGGTAGTACTTAAGTAATTCGTAAATAGTTAAAAGTATGCGCAAAATATTTAAATTTATTGTCAGGGTATTCAGATCAGTGCTGTTTGTTTTTTATTATTTGAAAGAATTGATTTTATCAAGTCTTTTTGTGGCATATGATATCATTACACCCAAAGATCTTATGAAACCGGGTATTGTGGAAGTACCTGTTGATCTGAAGAATGACACAGCAATTATTGCATTTGCAAACCTTATATCCATGACTCCCGGAAGTTTGACAATGGATATGAGCCCCGACAAGAAAAAAATTTATGTACATGCTATGTATTTGCATGATAAGGAAGAATTCATCCGCAAGATGAAAGGAGAACTGGAAAAAAAGATTGCCGAAATATTTGAATAGGTTTTTTGGGTTGATAGGTTAATTGCTTTTTTAAAAAACAATTGCATGTTTGAAAAAAATAAACACTAAAAATATTCAGAATGGTACGGAATTGACGTAAAAACTTACTTCAGACTTCCGTCTTCGGTCTAAAAAATAAATTTATGGAATTACAAACATCACCAGTATTGACATTTGCGATTTATTTCAGCTTTTTCAGTCTGACTGTCAGTTTATTCATGGGATTATACCGTTTGCTTACCGGCCCTACTTTACCTGACCGTATCGTGGTAATGGACCTTGTGGCTTCGTTGTCTATTGGATTGATCATTACTTATATTATGGCTACGGGGCAGACAGTTTTCCTGAATGTAGCTGTTGCTATAGCACTGCTTGTTTTCATGGGTAATATTGCATTTGCAAAATATTTAATCAGGAGGATAAAGAAATGATAGAAGGGATTGCTGCTTTTTTACTGATTGCGGGTTCGCTTTTTATGCTGGTAGCTGCCATTGGGGTCGTAAAATTATCAGATGTATACATGCGTATGCACGCCATTACCAAGGCTGCATCTTTGGGAGCCATCCTCATGCTGGCTGCAGTATCAATTATTTACGTAGAGTGGATTGTTTGGGTTGAAGCCCTGATGGTGGTGCTATTTATTATTTTCACTGCCCCGATTGCATCGCATATGATTGCTAAAGCAGCTCATAAGGGTGGAAATCCGAAAGGCCCTGGCTACATTATGGATGAGCTGGAAGAAAAGGACGCAGATAAGTTTGAAAAAGAAGAATAACTGCTGGTGGTGATTCAAATCAGTTTCAGCCAGCTTACCTGGCGGTCAAATTCTAAACCGAGCTTGTTCAACAGGTTTATGGATTGTTTGTTATGCGGTTCTACATTCACAAACACGGGCT
>CAYXIT010000046.1:0-15370 GCA_964465275.1 uncultured Bacteroidales bacterium
TGCTTCATTATTTATAATTGTTACCGGTTGTGACCGTTCAGGCCGTGGTCATTTAACAGGTGTACAAGATCGTCCGGATGGTTTTTATGCTGATCCTCCGGGAATGGTATATATCCCTATGGGAAGCTTTAACATGGGCCCATCCGATGAGGATATAGCATACTCGCAAAATGCTATAACAAAAACCATTTCATTACCTGCATTTTATATGGATGAAACCGAAATTACAAACAACCAGTACAGGCAGTTTGTATATTGGGTTCGCGATTCACTCGCCCATATGTTATTGTCGGAAATCAATGAAGAACATCTGATCACAGAAGATCCGAACGGAATGTTCATTGATCCGCCACTTATCAATTGGCGGCAGAGGATCAACTGGGGCGGAGAAGAAGAACGCGAGATACTGGAAGAACTCTTTCTTCCCGAACAAGAACGGTTCTTCCGCAGAAGAGAAATAGACTCCCGTAAACTTATTTATCGCTATCATATTATTGATCTTAACCGGGCCGCACGTCGATCCGAGAGAAATACCCCGCGAAATGAGTTTGTTCAGGAGTACCAAACCCATGTTTATCCTGATACACTGGCCTGGATTCATGATTTCAGTTATGCATACAACGAACCCATGACCCAGTATTATTTCTGGCATCCAACCTATGACCATTACCCCGTAGTAGGTGTAAACTGGTCACAGGCACGTGCTTTCACTATCTGGAGAACCAATTTCCTTAATAACTACCTTTCCGGCAGAAGCCAGCCCTTTGCCCAGGAGTTCAGATTACCAACAGAAGCTGAGTGGGAATATGCTGCCAGGGGTGGGCTCGATCTGAATCCTTATCCATGGGGCGGTCCTTATACCCGGAATATGGACGGATGCTTCCTGGCAAACTTTAAACCCCTCAGAGGTAATTACGTAGCTGATGGTGGCTTTTACACAATCATTGTAGGACACTATCCACCAAATGATTACGGGTTGTATGATATGGCAGGAAACGTTTCAGAATGGACAATTAACGCTTGGGATGAATCTTTCTACATCTTCGGACATGATATGAATATGAATTATCATTATGAAGCACAACCCGAAGACCCCATTACACTTAAGCGTAAAGCCATCAGAGGTGGCTCATGGAAAGATGTTGGCTTCATGTTACAGGTTAGCAACCGTGCCTATGAATACCAGGATACAGCTAAATCATACATTGGTTTCCGCTGCGTACAAACATACCCCGGCAGAGACAGGGGCGACGGTAACAGGGCTTCAAATGTTTATTAGTAAACTAAAACTATTCCTACCCTCTACCAAATAATTTTTTGAATAAACAATATTTATAAATTCAATTTTTAGAACTATGAAATTTGCACAAACCAAGGCTTTCAAAAACTTCATGTCGAAGCTTTACGGATGGGGAGCATCCCTGGTAATTCTTGGTGCCTTATTCAAAATTAACCACTACCCCGGTGCGGAGTATATGTTGATTATTGGGTTAGGAACAGAAGCTATAATATTTTTCTTTTCAGCCTTTGAGAAACCTCATGATGAATATGACTGGTCTCTGGTTTATCCTGAACTAGCCGGCATTGATACTGAAGATGAAGGCAGTGGCAGAGAACGTAGAGGCAACCTGGTGGCAGGAACGACAAACGTTCAAAGCATCGCATTATCTTCAAACCTCGACAAGATGCTTGAAGAAGCCAATATTGGGCCTGAGTTGATTGAAAATCTGAGCAAAGGACTGCAGAACCTTAGTACAAATGCTTCCAAACTTGCTGATGTTTCAAATGCAGCTGTAGCAACACAAAGCTATATTCAGAATATGGAAGCAGCATCGCAGTCAGTACTCGAACTCAGCCAGTCGTATAAAAACACAAATGAGTATCTAAAGCATGATCTGAGCCTTTCTGAAGAATATGCCAACAGCCTGCGTAATGCTGTGGGATCAATGAATCAACTAAGTGATACTTACAAGGATACAGCAACCTCAGTAAAAGAAAACCTTAAAACTTCTCAGGAATACAATGAGAGCATTAAAAACATAACAGGTTATACAAATGAGCTGGCAGCCAACTATGGTAAAAGTTCAGAATTACTGATGAAAACCGTTGAAGCACTTGAGAATTCTACATCACAGGGATCAAATTACACTGATCAGCTTCAAAAAACAGCGCAAAACCTTGAAGCACTCAATGCTGTTTACGAATTGCAGTTACAGGCATCTGATGCCCAATACCAGAGTACAGCCAAAGTACAGGAATCATTTGGAAAACTGGTTGATAACCTCAATGAAACTGCCGGCAGCACTGAAAAATACAAAGAAGAAATGGCTGCACTTACCAAAAATATTGCAGCACTTAACAGCGTATACGGTAATATGCTTACAGCAATGAATTTTAATGCTCCAAGATAAGGATTTTAAAAACCATTACTGAGCTGAATAAATCAGTTAATAGTTTATCAAATAAATAATACTACAATAGGAAAAAACTATGGCAGGTGGCAAACAAACTCCGCGGCAAAAACTGATAGGTATGATGTACCTGGTGTTAACTGCACTGCTGGCACTTAACGTGTCGGTTGAGGTACTCGATGCTTTCGTTCTTGTTGATGACGGGTTACAACAAACCAATGTGAACTTCGGACGAAAAGTTGACATGGTATACGATGACTTCAGAAAACAGAAACAACTTTCAGAAGACAGAGTAGAACCTTACTACTCACGTGCTATGGAAGTGCAGGAAGTGGCTGAGGAACTCGTGGACTTTATTCTTACCACACGTACCGAAATGATCGCAAAGGTTGAAAATATAAGCATGGAAGAAGCTGATACGTTGCGTCTGATTGATATGAAGGCCAAAGATAACTACAGCAGATCTTCAGCTTTCTGGCTTACTGAGCCTATCGATGGAGGATCTGCAGCGACCATACAACCCGGAGGACCAGGAACAAGAGCATATAAACTCCGCGAAATGATTGAAGGATACAAAGAATCTCTTTTGGAAAGATTACCTGAGCAATTTCGCGATCTCATTCAACTGGGTCTTGATACAGAAGGACCATTTTATGACAAAGGCGGAAATGCCATTACCTGGCAGGCTGCCATGTTCGACAGGCAACCTCCTGTAGCTGCTGCTACCAATCTAAGCAGACTGGTTACTGAAGTGCGTAATGCCGAATTTGATGTTTCCAGCCAACTTTATTCAGCCATTACAGCCGGTGACTTTACCTTCGATACAATTCAGGCAAGGGTAATCCCAAAAAGCCAGATTGTTCTTCAGGGAGACAGATATGAAGCGGATGTTATTGTGGCGGCATTTGACACAAGACAACAACCCGAAGTAATTATCAACGGCCAAACCATTGAGGGAGGCAGGTTAAGTTTACCCGCAACACGTGAAGGACTGCAGACCTATAGCGGATTGGTAAGAATAGTAGGTCCCACAGGAATTAAGGAATATCCGTTTTCAGGTGATTATATTGTACAACGTCCAACTGCAACCGTAAGTGCCGATGCTATGAATGTTTTCTATATTGGAGTTGACAACCCGGTATCGGTATCTGTTCCCGGAATTCCCAGTGGTAATATTGAACCCCGGATCAGCGGTGCAGGAAACAGGATGATACCTCGTCCGGGAGGTGGATATATTGTTCGTATCAGCTCAAATCATAATGTAAATCAAAATGTTACTGTTACACTTATGGCAAGGGTTGATGGATCGCTCCGCCAAATGGGAGCTCAAACTTTCAGAGTAAGGACCGTACCTGACCCATACCCCGAAATTGCAGGACAAAGAGAAGGCTCAATACCTCGTGAAGCACTGGCAGGTCAGCCTTTGATTCCCAGGATGAGAGACTTTGATTTTGAAATGGATTTCCGGATTACTTCTTTCTCCATGAACACTACCGTGGCAGGAGAATTCCAGGAGTGGCGTGCCAACTCCAATATTCAAACCCCCGAAATGGAAGCAGCTATCAGACGTTCTACCAGGGGACAACGTTTCACTTTTGAAAACATACAAGCCGTTGGTGATGATGGAAGAACCAGAAACCTTCCACCCATGGTATTCAGAATTCAGTAAAATTTTAAAATTACGGAGGTTAAGTTATGACCAGTTTAAGAAACATTATAGCATTATTTTTTGCAGTATTCCTGATTTCAACTAATGTTACTGCACAAGTTATTGACGGAGTTGCACCAGAGGATGGCTTCTATGAAAATGTCTGGATTGAAGAAAAAAGACCTGTTCAACTCCCATATGTACGCCAGGCTGATGTATTGTGGGAAAAAAGAGTATGGCAGATTATTGATCTGAGAGAAAAGATCAATCATCCGCTGTATTTCCCTACTACAACAATTGACGACAGGCAAAGCCTCATGCAGGTGCTTATGTCTTCAATAAATGAAGGCTCTATACGTGCCTATGATGACGATGAGTTTACCATGCCCATGACTCCGGAGGAAATAAAAGAGAACTATGCCCGACAGGAAGTTAGACGCTTTACAAGGCCCGAACCTCCATATGAAGAGTATGATTCACTTATTGTAATTCCTCTCTCATCTGAAGATGTTACAAAATACCGGATCAAGGAAGATTGGTTTTTCGATTCAAAACGTTCGGTTCTTGATGTTCGCATCATTGGCATTTGTCCTGTGAGAGAAAGAATTGACCCTGAGACCGGTGAAAGCCTGGGTGACCAGACACTCTTCTGGGTATATTTCCCCGAAGCCCGTGAAGTTCTGGTTAATGCCCCTGTATTCAACCGTATGAATGATGCACAGAGAGTATCATTTGACGACCTGTTCTTGCGCCGTATGTTCAACAGCTACATCTACAAAGAATCGAATGTATATGACAGGCAAATAAACGAATACATAGAATATACCCTTGATCAGTTACTTGAAGCTGAACGAATTAAAAATGATATCCGGAATTATGAACTGGATATCTGGGAGTATTAAAACACATTCATAACTTATCTCAAAAAAAGAGGCGTTTTTATCAGATCGCCTCTTTTTTTATACTCTTTCCGTTCGAAATTGGCTCTATATCATATTCGACGGATCAACCCATTTATTAAAATCTTTTTCTGAAACCAACCCTGATTCCAGGGCAGCTTCACGTAAGGTTTTATTCTCCTGATGTGCTTTTTTAGCAATGGTGGCAGCATTGTCATAACCGATGTACGGATTAAGAGCTGTAACCAGCATAAGTGAGTTATTCAAATGTTTTTCAATTTGGGTAATATTCGGTTCTATACCTTCCACACAGTTTACCCTGAAGGAGTTCACACCATCAGCCAGGAGCCTTGCCGACTGCAGCAAATTGAATATCATTACAGGCTTGAACACATTGAGTTGAAAATGACCGTTCATGCCCCCCACAGAAATAGCGGTATCATTACCAATCACCTGTGCAGCAACCATAGTAAGAGCTTCCGACTGTGTTGGATTTACTTTTCCGGGCATAATAGAAGAACCGGGTTCATTGGCTGGTAATGACAACTCGCCAAGTCCGCAACGTGGACCCGAACCCAGAAAACGAATATCGTTGGCTATCTTCATCAGACTGATGGCAATTTGCTTTAGCGCTCCACTGGTTTCAACAATGGCATCGTGGGCTGATAAAGCTTCAAATTTATTGGGTGCCGTAACAAAAGGATTCCCGGTAAGTTTGGCGATCATTTCAGCCACTTCCTTGTCAAACCCTTTGGGAGCATTAATGCCTGTTCCCACAGCAGTACCTCCCAGTGCCAGTTCACCAAGATGATCAAGTGTGTTCTGCAGTGCCTTTATGCCATGATCAAGCTGCGCAACATAACCCGAGAATTCCTGTCCCAATGTAAGTGGTGTGGCATCCATCAGATGGGTACGCCCGATCTTAACAATATCCTTAAATTCTTCTGATTTACTGTGAAGTGAATCTCTTAGCCCGCTGAGCGCAGGCAGGGTTTGCTCAACAATAAGTTTATAGGCCGAAATATGCATTGCCGTTGGGAAAGTATCATTTGATGATTGCGACTTGTTAACATGATCATTCGGATGAACCTTTTTAGTCGCATCATCAAGTTTACCACCCATGATTTCATGAGCCCGGTTGGCAATAACTTCGTTAAGGTTCATGTTCGACTGGGTACCGCTTCCGGTTTGCCATACAACAAGGGGGAAATTTCCTTGCAGTTTTCCCTCCAGTATTTCATCACAAGCCTTTACTATAGCTCTTGAAACAGCAATGTCAAGCACACCCATCTGCTCATTAATAATAGCCGCAGCTTTTTTTAATATAGCAAAAGCATGAATAATTTCATCCGGCATTTTTTCCTTTCCGATGCGGAAATTCTGCAAGGAACGCTGAGTCTGAGCACCCCAGTATTTATCTGCCGGTACTTCTACAATTCCCAAAGAGTCTTTTTCCTTTCTCGTATTCATATTCTTCGTGAGTTTTTAATTTCTGAATAAGTTTAAACACTTAACAGGCAAAACGCAAATATTGTTGGTTTATATCCGTTATATTTGCAGTAAAATTTGCTTAGGATATGGAAACCAATCGCCAGAAAAAGATAAATAAACTGCTTCAAAAAGATCTTGGAGAAATATTTCAGCGTGAAGCACCAACCTTATTCAAACGATCTATGATAACTGTAACCCGGGTAAGAGTAACACCCGATTTATCGCTGGCCAGGGTATACATCAGTATTTTTGGTGCTGATTCAGGAGAAATACTTAAACTTATTAAAACCTATGCCGGTGAAATAAGAAAACAACTGGGTTTAAGAATTAAAAACCAGCTCAGGCAGGTTCCACAGCTACAGTTTTTCGTTGATGACAGCCTGGATTATATTGAAAATATTGAAAAGCTTCTTAAGGAATAAGACCTCAGCATGCAATACGACCCCATAAAATCAACACTGGGCAGGTTTTTTAACCGAACCGTTTTTTTGAGAAAAGTATTTTATAAACTGCTTGATCTGTTACTGCTCAGAACATGGCATGTGCACAGCGAACTCAGAAAGTTTTTCGGACAAAATGCATCGAAAGCAAATATTCATACTCTTGATGCAGGAAGTGGCTTCGGGCAATATTCATGGTACATAGCCAGGAAAAAACCCCAATGGAATGTAACCGGCCTGGAAATAAAACAGGAACAAATTGATGATTGCAATCAATTTTTCAGTAAGGCAGGTGTAACCAATGCTTTATTCGAATTTGCTGACCTCACAAAATATAAAAACACAGCGGCTTTTGATCTGATCCTTTCGGTAGATGTTATGGAACATATTGAAGAGGATGTGCAGGTTTTTAAAAACTTTTATGAGTCCCTCAAGCCCGGCGGTATATTGCTTATCAGCACTCCTTCCGATCTCGGTGGATCGGATGTAAAAGATGAGCATGACCGGTCTTTTATTGAAGAACATGTGCGCGACGGTTACTCAAAATCTGAAATATCAGCCAAATTAAAGGAAGCCGGTTTTGAAAAAAGCGAAGTAAAATATACATATGGTAAACCAGGAAAAATCTCATGGCGCCTTTCAATGAAATATCCAATACTCTTACTGGGTGTTTCAAAACTATTTTTTATCATTTTACCGTTTTATTATTTGGTGATTTACCCATTTTCCCTGTTTCTGAATTATATGGATGTAAAAACAAGCCATGCTGAAGGTACAGGATTACTGGTGAAGGCTGAAAAAAAAATTTAGCATTGAATTTCCCGTTTTACATAGCACGTCGATATCTTTTCGCCAAAAAGTCGCAAACTGCGGTAAATGTTCTTACCCTTGTAGCTCTGATTGGTGTAAGTTTTGGCACAATGGCACTTGTTGTGGTTCTGTCAGTATTTAATGGTTTTGAAAACCTGATACTTTCTCTTTTCAATTCTTTCAATCCTGATATGGAGATCAGGTTGGCAGAAGGAAAATCCTTTGATATGGATGAATTTCCGACAGAGGAATTAAAAAATATTCCCGGCGTTTTGTATCTAGGAGAGGTTTATGAAGAGACCGCTTTACTTATGTATCGTGAAAGGCAGCACATTGTAAAGCTACGCGGAGTTGATGAAAATTACCGTTATATTACCGGCCTTGATACCATGTTATTAGAAGGTGAATATAAACTACGGTCAGGAGACCATTCAAATCTTATTATGGGCCAGGGAGTGGCTTATGTATTGGGCGCAAATATCAATGATCTTCTCAATCCTTTAACAATTTATATCCCTAAACGAGGCAGGATAAGCGGCATACATCCTGCGCAGGCATTCAATGCCAGTTCAAATTATGCAGCAGGTATTTTTGGTGTACAGGCTGAATTTGATATGGAATATGTTATTGCACCCATATCATTGTTAAGGTATCTTACCGAATATAATAACCAGGTAACATCGGTTATGCTGGCTGTTGATCCTTCCTACAATTTACGACAGGTACAACAGGAAGTTTCTGCACTCCTGGGTGAAGATTTTATTGTACGAAACCGCCTTCAGCAGGAAGAGTTTCTTTATAAAGTGATGCGATCTGAAAAATGGGCCATATTCTTCATATTAACATTCATTGTTATTATTGCTGCCTTTAATATTACAGGAAGCCTTACCATGCTTGTACTCGAAAAAACCAGGGATATTGGTATTCTTAGAAGCATGGGAGCATCTTTAAGTATGGTTAAAAAGATTTTTCTTTATGAAGGATTTCTGATTAGTGCAGGGGGTGCAATGGCAGGCATAATTTCAGGTGCTTTTGTAAGCTGGCTACAGACAAAATTTGGTTTAGTGAAAATTCAGGCTGAAGGAACCTTTATTATTGATACTTATCCCATTCAAACCAATATACTTGATTTTATTCTGGTTTTCTTTACGGTTGCTGCTATCGGTTTTCTGGCATCCTGGTTGCCTGCTCAAAAAATTCCTTCTTTTTCTCCTGAGGATAAGAACATGTAAATCATCTGAGCAAATCAGGTTTTTATTGAACTTTCAACCCTGGTAATGACTATAAGCACACTGTAACTCGCTGTATATTCAATTGTTAATCATTTGAGCCGATTCTTTATACCATCATTATAATTGTTATTATAGAACATTTTCCATATCTTTGGGCCCTATATAACAATATGAAATTAAGTCAGAAAGTATTAATAAAAAACTTCAGAAAAAACATGCGTCCCCGAATGCTGTTTTAGGTTTATTTATTACCCTTCCTGATTACTTCATATGAAAATATGCAATTTATTATTTAACACTTACATTACCATTAAACCACATGATGAAAAACTTACAATTCAACGTGAAAGGTCTTCTTGTACCTGTTCACATCGTTACCATTTTACTGGTTATTGTTTTTGCGGGCAACCTTTCAGCCCAAAACCGTATTGATCTTGATGCATCTGCTACCAAAACAGTTGTTACGGAAAATACAAGGCAAACTCTCAATGTGAATTACAGCTTTGATGCCATCAATGCGATCACTGTAAAAACAGAAAAGGGAGAATTTCAGGAGATAAACTTCGGCAAAGCTTACTCAGTAGGTCAACTGGGAACTCCCAAACTTCCTGCAGCAAAAAATCTCATTGAAATTCCTTTTGGTGCGGAAGTAAATGTTTCGGTAGTAAGTTATACAGAAACCGAATACCGCTTAAGTGACTACGGAATTGAAGATCCTTTGATGCCCGTTCAGCCTTCACTCCGCAAAGATGTAGATCCTTCGGAAGTACCTTTTGAATACAATCTGGAAGCATACTCACAAAGCAAGTTTACAGAAATGGAACTTGCAGATGTAGAAGTGCTTGGAGTTTTACGTGGAATACGCCTTGCCAGACTTACAATAGCACCCGTCAGATATAATCCTGCAGAAGGTACAATCAAGGTTTACAACAATATTGAAGTTGAAGTATCTTTTGAAAATGCTGATAACGAACTAACAAGTTATATCAAGGCATCAACATTTTCCCCTTATTTTGATGTGCTTTACTCCCAAATTCTGAATACACCTGAAAGCCGCGACGTATTTGATGATCACCCTGATCTTACCAAGAATCCCATCAAAATGCTCATCGTATCGCACCGCGATTTTGAAGCAACCCTTGAGCCTTATATTGAATGGAAAACACAACAGGGATTTTTCCTTACAGTTGCTTATACCGATGAAATAGGCACAACTGCTTCTGCAATACAATCTTATATTCATGGGCAATATAACAGTGGAACACCCGAAGACCCTGCCCCAACCTTCCTGGTGCTGGTAGGAGACCCGGGAAAGCTTCCTGCTTCAACTATAGGCTCCTCATCCAACCAGGTTACCGACCTGTATTATGCATCTGTTGATGGTGACTATTTCCCTGAAATGTATTACGGAAGACTTTCTGCACGCAATACCGGTGAATTGCAAACCCAACTTGACAAAATTCTTTACTACGAAAGATACGAATTTGATGACCCAAGCTACCTGGATGATGTAACTCTTATTGCCGGTGCCGATGCTTCATGGAATCCAGCAGTAGGGCAACCCACTATCCATTACGGTACACAAAACTATTTCAATGCTGCACATGGCTACAACAATGTAAATACTTACCTGAACAGCTATACGGGTTGTTACGACAACGAACGTATTTCTGTAAGTTTTATCAATTTCACAGCGCACTGCTCGCCCACATCCTGGTCAAGTCCAACGCTTAATGCCAGTGATATTTACAATATGACCAACACAGGCAAATATCCCCTTGCTGTAGGAAACTGCTGCCAGAGTGGTCTTTTCAGCCATACCGAGAGTATTGGTGAAGCATGGATGCGCGCTGCCAATAAGGGTGCAGTTGCTTATGTTGGCTCAGCACCCAACACCTATTGGTTTGAAGATTTCTACTGGGCTGTTGGTGCATTCCCAATTTCCGGCAATAACAGCGGATATGTACCCACTGCTGAAGAAACCAGTTTGGGTGCATATGATGCTCCTTTTGTTTCCGATTACCTTGCCGTAGCTGCCTTAAAATTTGTCGGCAACCTGGCTGTAACCGAAGTAGATATTCAAAACTACCCAAGCCACTCAAGTCCGTTGTATTACTGGCAGGCATACCATACTTTCGGTGACCCATCAACTTTCATTTATCATACACAAGGTTCTGAAAATGAAGTGTCTCACATGCCTATACTTCCTATTGGCCTGGATACTTATACCGTTGAAGCATTACCTGGCTCATACGTAGCCGTTTCGAAAGACGGAGTACTGCATGGTGCTGCTTTTGTTGATGCAAGTGGTGAAGTTGAAGTTCCTATTGAGCCCGTTCTTGATGGCGGCGATGTTACAATTGTTGTTACCAAGGCTCAATATATTCCTTACATTGTTGATGTTCCCGCTGCGGCGCTTGAAGGTCCTTTTGTGGTTCTTGACCACTTTGAGATCAACAATCCCGAAGAAGCATTCATTTATGGTGAAACCGTTACCATAGATGTTACCGTGAAAAACGTAGGAGCTGACGATGCAACAAACATCAGCGGAACATTACTGATTGACGACCCTTACTTTACACTGGTAAATACCGATCCTGTTAGTTTTGGTCCTGTAAATGCAGGCGAAACCTGCAATACTGCCACTGTTGAGGAAGCATTCACATTGCAGGTTGCAGCCAATGTACCTGACCAATATGCAGCCACGTTTGTTCTCGATCTTACTGATGGGGAAAACGACTGGCAATCGAATCTTAAAGTAACAGCCAACGCTCCGGAACTGGTTTTTGAAGAGCTTACCATCATTGACGATGGCGGTCTGAATCCTGGAACCCTTGACCCGGGCGAAGCGGCAGATATGATCATCGTTGTTAAAAACACCGGGCACGCCACATCACAAAGCATTGATGTGAGTGCTTCTTCTGCCAGCCAATGGCTGAATATCCAGCAAACTACTGTAGAATTGGCTGCTCTCGCTCCCGAAGCCAGTGATGAAGCATCGTTTACCATCACTGCATCTGAAAATGCACCCCTGGAAACTCCTGCAGAAATTGTATTCCAGGCCGAAACCGGTGAATATAACTTCACAGGAACCAAAGAAATTATTATCGGACAGGCTCCGTTATATGACCTGGGTGATATACCCTCAACCTACAATTCCAGCCCCAATACCGGTAGCAGCGCTACTGAACCGGGCATTCTTTCGGTTACTATTCCACAGGACGCTGTCATTCTAGGTGTTGATGTGGAATACGATATGACCGCCCATAACGGTGCATGGATAAGTGAACAAAGATCATTTATCCGTTGTGTTTCGGAGGGTGGAACAACGGAATCATCCGTAACAAACGGACCTTCATCAAACTCTGCCGGTACACATACCTACAGCCGCACAGGACTTGCAATTGCCAATGATGTTGAAGGTGGCGGCGAAATTACCTTTGAACTGCATGCATTCCGCACATGGGGTGGCAGCGGTTCAAATACAGAGTATAATTACATTCCCAATAATACATGGAAAGTGATTGTGCACTATGAACTGCAGGGTTACAGTGTTTCTTTCAATGTAAAAGACAACAATGGAAATACCATTAACGATGCAGTGCTTACATTCAACGGATTTACTCATCCTGCCGGCGTTTATACAGTAACCGGCCTGGAAGAAGGTACCTTCAGTTACTCCATTACCAAAGAAGGTTATACAACCGTTGAAGGTGAAGTTGAAGTGATTGATCAGAATATTACTCTTGATGCTGTACTTGAACCCTGTTATACAGTAACCTTCAATATCAATGACAATTTGGGAAATGATGTTACCGATGCGGTAATTGCCGTGAATGGTCAAGAACATGAAGCCGGGCAATACATAATGCATGAAATGGTTTACGGAAGCTACAGCTATGTTATTCAAAGTGAAAATCATCATGAATATGATGGCAGCTTTATGGTTCTCAATTCTGATGTAAGTGTAAATGTTACCCTTACCCATATTGAAACTTCTGTGGATGATATTGCCGGAAATCTGAATGTGAATATTTATCCAAATCCTACACGTGGAAATGTGATACTGGATATTTCAGGTAACACAGAGCCCTTTATCTGGACCCTCACCAACTACCAGGGACAGGTAATGCAAAGAGAGAATGTAAATCCCGACGGACCTAAACAATTTAACATAAACCTTGACGGGTATTCTGCAGGAATTTATTATATTCGTCTGGATTTTCAGGATAAAGTAATCATTGAAAAAGTTGTACTTCAGTAAAATTTTAGTAAATAAGGTCAGACCCGGACTTCCGGGTCTGACCTTATTTTATTGCATATAAATCAATCCCCCATTTAATCTTACACATTATGAAGAGAATTACGTTACTATTTTCTATTGTTTTTCTGGCGCTGTTGCATCCTGCTATGGCTCAGCTAAGCTGGACAGGAATTAACAACTCCTCTCCTTCACCCTCAGATGTTCGCCTCATTGAGAGCAACATTGAACAAACAAAGATCCAGTTTACCCTGGATGGCTTTTTTGAACAGCAGATCAGAACACCCCGTGGTGTGGAAAGCATCATTACGGTTGACGATGGTGTGCTGATCACTGAAAAGGGTATGCCTGATCTGGCGAAACTTTATACATCTGTTATTATTCCTGATCTCTACAAAATGGATGTCAAAATTGTGGATTCAAAATATACTGAGTTCACTAATGTAGGTGTGGCACCGTCAAAGGGCCATTTTACGCGTGATATCCGGCCCGAAGATGTTCCCTTTACCTATGGTGAAGTATACAATGAAGATGCTTTCTGGCCCGGCGACCTTGCACAACTGGAAGAACCTTTCATCATGAGGGATTTCCGCGGACAAACCGTTACCATCTTCCCCTTCCAGTATAACCCTGTTACACAAACACTGAGGGTGTATACAAATATCGTGGTGGAAGTTTTCTCAACCGATACTCCCGGCAGAGAGTCACTGGTGCGCACCCGCGACCAGATCCTTGTGGAACCTGAATTTGGTAAAATTTACAACCGATTCTTCCTGAATGCCCAGGCAACTGAAAAAACGTATCCTCTGCTTGACGGAGAAGAAGGCAGTATGCTCATCATCGCCTATGATGACTTTGTAGATGCCATGCAACCCTTTGTTGACTGGAAAAAGCAAACAGGACGTAAAACGGTTATGGTTCCCAAATCTGAAGTTGGTACAACACCTGCTGCCATCAAATCCTATGTGCAAAACTATTACGATGAAAATGAAGACTTTGCATATCTTTTGCTTGTAGGTGATGGCCCCCAGATCCCGCCCATGAGCACCAGCAGCGGCCATTCCGATAATGCATACGGATTCCTGGCAGGCTCCAATTCCTACAACGATATTTTTGTGGGTAGATTCTCTGCTGAAACTGTAGCGCAGGTGGAAACCCAGGTACAGCGCATGATCCATTACGAAAGAGATATGACCGAAGCAGATACCTGGCTCAGTAACGGTATCGGTATTGCAAGGAATGAAGGTGCCGGTGGCGGACACAACGGAGAAGCCGACTACGTGCATATGAACTTTATCCGCGATACTCTTCTCAACTTCACTTACGATGTAGTTACACAAAGATATGATGGAAATGTACCCGGAATACCTAATACTACAGCTGCTGAAATCTCCGGAGATATCAACGGTGGTTCCAGCATCATCAACTTCTGTAACCACGGTTCGGTTACAGGCTGGAGTGTTGCCGGCTATAGTATTTCGCATGTAAACCAGCTTACCAATATTGGTAAATTGCCCTTTATCTGGTCGGTAGCCTGTGTTAACGGTAACTTTGTTGGTAATTTCTGTTTTGCTGAAGCATGGATGCGAGCCACAAACGACGGAGAACCTACCGGTGCTATCGGCACACTTATGTCAACAATCAACCAGGCCTGGCAGCCACCAATGACAGGACAGGATGAAATGGTTGCCCTGCTTTCTGAGCAAAGTATTGTTGGTCATGAAACTATCAAGAGAACCTACGGTGGTATTTCTATCAACGGAAGTATGTCTATGATCCCGGCTCACGCTTCAAGCGGAATACAAACACATGAAACATGGGTGCTTTTTGGTGACCCTACCCTTATGGTACGTACAGAAAGCCCGCAGGAATTAGAGTTGGCATATAACCCGGTGATCCTGATCGGCACCACCGAATTTGAAGTACAGGTTGACAATGCCGAAGCTGCCACAGTAGCTCTCACATATTATGACGAAATGGAAGAAGAAGTGGTTATTGTAGGTCGTGCATACGTAGAAGACGGTTCTGCAACGGTACCTTTTGATGTGGAAATTGACCAACCCATGAACCTTACTCTTACCATTACTGCTTTCAACAAGGTTACATACATAAACGACGGTATTGAAGTGATTCCTCCTGACGGACCTTATGTAGTTCTGGATCACATCAACGTAAACC
>CAYXIT010000046.1:15380-18003 GCA_964465275.1 uncultured Bacteroidales bacterium
GCAAGTGGCTTTCTGCCTTACGATCAGACTACTTCTATCGACGTCACACTTAAAAATGTAGGGATAGAAGATGCAACAACCGTTTCTGCAACTCTGCTGATCGACGATGAATTCTTCACACTTACTTCAACTGATCCCGTTGATTTTGGTGATGTAGCCAGCGGCGATACCGGTAATACCACAACCGTTGAGAATGCATTCTCTTTCACAGTTGCCAATAATGTTCCCGATCAATACCGGGCAACAGCTGTATTACAGATCACTGATGGTGAAGATGTATGGGAGTCAAACCTAAAGCTTACTGCTGCAGCTCCTGTTCTTGAGTTCCTTGAGCTAACCATTGAGGATGAAGGCGAGCACAACCCTGGTGTACTCGATCCGGGTGAAACAGCTGATCTTATATTACAGGTAAAAAATGCAGGTCATGCCACTTCTCAAAGTATTGATATAATGGCAACCACCGATAGCCAGTGGATTTTCTTCATAGAACAAACCGCTGAACTCGATGCACTGGAACCCCAGGCAATGGCCGATGCTGTAGTTACTGTTTCTTCGCCGGTTACAACACCGCTGGAAACCGCTGCTATCATCAATTACGAAGCTGTTACCGGTGAATACAACTTTACTGATAGCCGCGAAATTATTATTGGGCAGGCTCCGTTGTACGATCTGGGCGATATACCAACAACTTACAATTCCAGTCCTAACACGGGAAGTAATGCCATCGAACCCGGTGTTCTTACCGTTACCATACCTGAAAATGCTGAAATCACAGGCGTAGATGGTGGTGCCTGGATGAGCGAACAAAGATCATTGATCCGTTGTATAAGCGAGGGTGGCACAACAGAAGGTGCCGTTACCAGCGGTCCATCTTCCAACTCTGCAGGTACACATACCTATAACAGAACAGGTCTTGAGATAGCAAACGGTGTTGAAGGTGGCGGCGAAATTACCTTCGAGCTACATGCATTCCGCACGTGGGGTGGCTCAGGATCAAACACAGATTATGCATTTGTTCCCAACAATACCTGGAAAGTGATTGTACACTACGAACTTACAGGACTTATGGTTACTTTCTCCGTTAAGGACAATGCCGGAAACGATATTCCTGACGCTGTTCTTACTTTCGATGGTCAGACCCACAACGCAGGAAATTACACTGTTACCGGTCTGGAAGAAGGTGTGTTTGAGTATTCTTTAACCAAAGAAGGATATACTACAGTTTCAGGAGAAGTTAAACTTGTTGATGAAAACGTGCATATTGATGCGGTAATGGAACCTTGTTTCATAGTTACCTTCAACATCGACGACAACTTTGGCAATGTAGTAACTGATGCAGTAATTGTAGTTGGTGATATAGAATACGAACCGGGCCATTATGAAATGCATGAAATGGTTATGGGAACGTATAACTACAGTATTCAGAGTGCCGAACATCATGATTACACCGGTAGCTTTATGGTGCTGAATAATCATGTAGATATCAATATTACCCTTACTCATATTACTACCGATGTGAATGAAATTACAGAAGGAATCAGCATTTTCCCCAACCCGGCAACCGACAGGTTCCAGGTTTCTTTAAGCGGCAACAATCAGCCCATGACCATAAGCCTGAGCAATCAGCATGGTCAGCTGGTGGAAACCCGTAACCTGGGTGCATTTGCCGGTGAGCAGCAACTCGATTACGATATGGAAGGATTTGCATCAGGCGTATATTTCCTGCGTATTGAAACTGCCGACAATGTTCATGTTTACAAAGTGGTACTTCAGTAAACCCGAATAACTGAACGGGAATAACAACTCGCTTTCAAAAACCGCAGCGGAAAAACACCACTGCGGTTTTTTTTATGGTTAAATACATCCTTTCTGGTTTTTCCATTATATTTCCGTTGGCTAAAGCCAACAGCGATGGAACTCTTCCACATCTGCGATCCATTGCCGTCAGTTTTAACTGACGGATTTGAAGGACTAAACGAAGTATAGGCTTTAGCCCCATTCATTTGTATTGGCCAAAAGCAGATTATCTAACCGGAGCCTACCGGCAAACCAAACAAGCTGACCGGATGCTTACTGCAGCTTTTGCAGAAAAACTGGCGGATAAAAAGATTGTTGTACTGGCTGCCCATCCAGGTGATGTAAACTCCAAACTCAGCAATAATCTGGGGTACGGCGGCTGGGAATCTCCTGAACAGGGAGCAGCAACACCGTTGTTCTGTGCCACCGACCCATCGCTCAAAGGCATCACCGGCAAATATTTCGAAAACAAAACCCAAACCCCCTGCCGCTTCAGCCAGGATAAAAACGCTGTAAAAAGGTTGTTTGAAATATGTGGGAGCTACTGAAACTTACATGGCGGATTTCCACCACCCGTCCGGGTAGGACTAAAGCTCCTGCCAGGAATAACACCCGTCCGGGTAGGACTCAAGTTCCTGCCCGGACTAAAAAACGATTTATTAACCTATAAAAGAAGCTTAGTAAAAAGAGTTATAGCGTAAAAAAGAAGCTAACTTTGGTAAAGAGATAATCATTAGATAAATTGAGGAAAATTTGTATTGAGATACTGAGATCGGGTGATCTAAAAAATATCCAGGCAAAAGTCACGTACAAAAAAGTTATAGAT
>CAYXIT010000046.1:18013-24049 GCA_964465275.1 uncultured Bacteroidales bacterium
ATTAACCTATAAATATTACGCTTCAAAACCCACAAGATTCTAACTACCGAATAGAAGCCCCGAGCTCCCGCTTCAGCGTCGTGGCAATTTTATCCATTACCTTGTCGATCTCTTTGTCGGTAAGGGTTTTGGTTTCATCCTGCAGGGTAAAACTTACTGCATAGGATTTCACATCTTTCCCCATCTTCTCATCGGTATAGATATCGAACAGCCTTACGTTTTTCAGCAGTTTGCGTTCTGTTTTAAGGGCCAGGGTTTCAATCTGCTCAAAACGGATATTTTTTGACAGCAGCAGGGCAAGGTCGCGGCGCACTTCGGGGAATTTGGGAATTTCTTTGAATACGATGGGCTTGCGGTCAATCAAGTGCAGCACAAGCTCCCAGTTCAGGGATGTATAAAATACTTCCTGCTTCAGATCGAAAGCTTTGATCCAGCGGCGGGCTACTTCTCCGAGTTCAAAAAGCATCTTACCGTTAAAACTGCAACGTAAACCTGCCTCAATGAATCCTTCGCCATGAATTTCTTCCATGGTGGCATCCTCAACAGGAATGTTCATCCTGTTTAGTAAGATCATTACCTCCGATTTCAGATCGAAAAGGCCGGCGGGTTTTTGTTTCTCATGCCAGCTTTCGGGCTGTAAATTTCCGGTTATAAAAACATCCAGCATCCGTTGCTCAAGGTAACCGGGTAAGTTGTCGGGGTGGGCTTTGCCCTTTTCCGGTTCGCGTTGATATACCTTCCCGAATTCGAAAATCTTCAGGTCGTGTATTTTTCGGTTATGATTCCATGCTATGGTTTCCATACCGCCAAAGAACAACGTGCGGCGCATTACACCCAGATCCTGGCTCAGAGGGTTGAGTATCTTTACAGTACCTTTCTCATCAAATAATTCGTTGTTATAGTAGGATGCTTTGGTGAGGGAGTTGTTCATGATCTCTGCAAAACCGCGACTACTTAGCAGGTCTGATGCGATATTTTGCAGTCGTTCCTTATCGGGCCTTGGTGTTGAAACAATGGATGAATGCAATCTTTCGGGCAGCTCCACATTGTTGTAACCGTATATCCTCAGTATTTCTTCCACCACATCTGCTTCGCGTGTAACATCCACTTTAAAAGGAGGCACTTCCAGCAACAATCCTTCTTTGGTTTTCTCAAGAATTCTAATCTCAAGCGATATAAGGATATTTTTTATTACATTGTGATCAATCACTTTACCGATAAGACGGTTGGCGGTTTCATACCGGAAGTTGATCTGCCAGGGATTGATGGGTTTGGGATAAATATCCAGCACATCAGAAGTGATCTTTCCACCGGCAATTTCCTTTATAAGCATGGCTGCGCGTTTAAGCGCAAACAGGGTCATTTGCGGATCGGCGCCCCGTTCAAACCGGAAAGATGCATCAGTATTAATGGTATGATGTTTTGACGAACGACGAATCGTGCCCGGATTAAAATATGCACTTTCCAGGAAAATATTTTTTGTGTCTTGGGTTACTCCTGAGTGAATGCCCCCGAGGATACCTCCCATGCACATGGGTTCTTTGGTATTGCATATCATCAGGTCATTACCGGTAAGTATTACTTCTTCCTCGTCGAGTGTTACAAAAGGTGTGTCTTTCGGCGACTTTTTCACTATAACCTTTTTCCCTGTGATCTTGTCGTAATCAAAGGCATGCAGCGGTTGTCCCGTTTCATGCAAAACAAAATTGGTAATATCCACCAGATTGTTGATGGGCTTTAGCCCGATGATCTTCAGGCGGTTTTTTAACCAATCAGGTGATTCCTGAATTGTAACATCTGAAATACAAAGGCCGGCATAACGCGGACAAGCATCCGGGTCTTCAATAATAATTTCTATATCGGAACTTTTGTCATCAGTTTTAAAATTGCTGATATCAGGCTTCTGCAACTTGGTTTTTTGCGTGGGATGCAGATGGTTGATCACGGCAGCCAGATCACGTGCAACTCCCAGATGCGATGCAGCATCAATACGATTGGGAGTAAGTCCGATTTCAATACAATAATCCGTTTCAACCTTAAAAAAATCTGCCGCGGGGGTTCCTGGCTTTGCATCGGTTTCCAAAACCATTATGCCGTCGTGGTTATCACCCAGACCCAGTTCATCTTCAGCACATATCATCCCTTCTGATGCCTGCCCCCTTATTTTGGCTTTTTTTATTTCAAAACTTTCTCCTGCATGGGTGTGTAGTGTAGATCCCACAGTCGCTACAACCACTTTCTGGCCTTTGGCAACATTGGGTGCGCCGCAAACAATGGGGACTGTGTTTGTGCCAATATTAACCCTGGTTAGACTCAGGCGATCGGCATCAGGATGCTTTTCGCAGGTGAGTACCTCTCCTATCACAACTCCTTTAAGTCCTCCTTTTATACTTTCGGTTTTTTCCAGACCTTCTACTTCCAGCCCGCAATCGGTAAGCAATTCAGCAACTTTTTCAGGACTTTCATTAATATTCAGATAATCTTTCAGCCAGTTGAATGAAATTTTCATTATTCGGAATTTTTTGGTATTAATTTTTGCTGAAAACCAGCAGGAGCACAAAAGTAATAATTTTGGTCGTAAAAAAACCGGAAGCAAAATCATTGCCTCCGGTTAGTAATTTCAGTTATTTCTGATTTACTCTTATTCCAGTTCGATCAGTTTATAGCCTACTTCATTTCCTTCGCAAAATACCACAACACTGTAAAATCCTTCTTTAAAATTTTCTTCCTGCTCCCATTCTGTGCACAAATCCTGACCCACGTTTTGAAAATCTATAGTTTCCTTTATAGAGTATTGAATAGTTTCACCTTCAAAAGGCATAATGTCATCTTCCGATTTGGTTAAAACTTCATTCTGAGGGTCGATGATACGAATGAAAAAGTCCCGCTCGCCCGGAGAGGCTATCATATTGCGGTTTACATTGAAACATATGCTAAGCTTGTCTGCTCTGCGGGCCTGCGTGGTTGGTTCGTCCCATTTTCTTCTCTCACGCAAAGCCATCACATCTACATTGGAAATGTTTATCATAGATGCAATTTCTATTTTCTCTCTTAGTTTGTCGGTTTCGTGCTCCAGTTCCTGGTTTTGTATATGAATCTGGGCCAGATTTGATCTTATCTGGGCATTTTCAATATTAAGTGTCTCATTTTCTTCGAGTAAAAGTGCGATTTGCTCTTCGTAGCTCTCCAGCTGGGTTTCCAGCTCTTCAACTTTTTGCCGGTAAGGCATCGCTTCCCCCTTTCCGATAGGGCCACTTCCCTGGATCTGGGCTCTGAGTTGATTAACACGTCGCCTTTCTTCGCGGAAAAGCTTCTGTAAATCCTCATGATCTCTTGACAATTGAGCATACCGGTTTTCAAGATCATCCAGTTGATTTATAAGCAAATCACGTTCATCAGAAACCTCCTGAACCTGCAGTGATGCCACCTGCGCTTCATAGCGGGCCTTTAACATCTGTCTGAGCAGCAAAGCACCCGCAATAGCAAGCAGGATAGCCAGAACAGACAGGAAAATTATTACGCCCGAACCGTTAGACCTTCGGGAGTTCTCAACTTCATAGAGATACTGATTTTCGGAGTTTTCCATAACAAGAGCATTTAAAGTTCAGTAAAAATACAGATATTCCGGTTATCCATAGAAAAAAGATTTATCTGAGAGAAAACTGCGTTTCGCCCAATCGGAATTCATCGGTAAATACGGATATCAGGTACATGCCTTCTTCATACTCGTCGCTCCCGTACCAGTCCATGCAAATTTCTGTATCCAGGTTCTGATAATTGAATTGATCCCTCATTGAAAACTGCAGGGTATCCTGACCAAAAGTGAAAGAGTACTGGTCCTCATCACTAATCCGCAGTATATTTCCCTGTGGATCGGCAATTCTAACATAGGCATTTTTATTCCCTGGATCAGCAACCGGATTGGCAGCCACGGTAAAACAAACCCTGACCTGATCGGTGCGGCGTGCCCTGTCAGTCTCTTCTTCACGGCCACGCCCCCTTATCCTGATAGGAGTAGCAGTGATCTGAAAGGCCCTAAGGGCCGAAGCAACCTCAACCTGGCTTTCCAGTTCTTCTTTGGTTTGAGCCAGCTCAGTGGTTTGTTGAGTAACTCTCTGGATTTCCTCCTGCATGGCAACATTTTCGTCTTTCAAAACTTTATTCTCCGTATAAAGACTATCCATCTTATGCACATAATCCTGGGCAATATCTCTCAATAAACGCAGGTCGCGCTGTATTTTCCTGTAATCGGCCTGCTGGGCGATCAGTCTTCTGATCTCTTCTGCATTAGCCTGAATAATACTATCCTGCGTAGTAAGCACACTATCGTACTCATTCTTTACCTGGTTATATTCAGCAAGGATTTGTTCGAGCTCAGCCTCAAGCTCAGTATTCAGTTCTGATACAACTGTTTTCTCGGTTGATACTTCTTTGAGTGATTGCCTGCTGGTGATCAGCATAAATGTAAGTACGGCAATTATCACTACCAATACCAGAATGGTTCCTTTATAGACTTTTTCATTGGAGTTTTTGGTATCGGAAACAGGTTTTGATTTTTCTGTTGGTTGATTGGGGGTTTTGTTAGTGCTGTCCATTTATTGATCAGAATATTTAAATGTTTATATTCGTTTTCTGTTTTGTTTACATAGGAATTTCGGGCAATTTCCGGTATTATGTCCAAAACCCGTAGAAAATACCTATACAATTTGCAAATTTATACTATTTTTAATACAGAAAGACTTTTGCACGAAAATGTTATTATGAACTTTTTAACAGTTTATGAAATTTCTTTCCACATACGCAGGTGATTTTTTGGCACTTATTTATCCCCGTTTGTGTTATGCATGCCGGAAAGCACTGGTAGCAAACGAAGAATGCCTCTGTAGTTTTTGCCTGTATCATTTACCCCAGACCCATTTACAAAATGAACGGGAAAATTCCATCACCCGGATATTATGGGGTAGGGCTGAAGTAGAAACGGCAACTTCATTATTTTATTTCCAGAAAGGCGGAAAAGTACAAAGTCTTATTCATCAGTTTAAATACAAAGGGAAACGCGATATCGGTCATTATCTGGGGAAACTCCTTGGCAGCAAACTTTCAAACAACCCTTTATGGGAGCCGGTTGATATAATTGTACCTGTGCCTATGCATCCGCGCAAAAAGCACAAGAGAGGGTATAACCAGAGTGAGATCTTTGCGGAGGGAATCAGTGAGACTTTTAAAAAGCCTCTGATTAGAAATAACCTGGTAAAGGTCAGCAGCACATCCACTCAAACACGGAAAGCACGATTCAAACGCTGGGAAAATGTAGAAAGTGTTTTCAGTATAAAAAAACCGGAAGTTTTTCGTAGCAAGAACATTTTGCTGGTAGATGATGTGATCACCACCGGCTCTACCCTTGAGGCCTGCTCTGCCCAAATAAAGGAAATAAAAGGCACACGACTGTGGATAGCAACCATTGCCGCAACCCTATAGCGGGTTTCAGAATCTTGCTGCCACTACTGCCGTTTTACGGTAATTGCGCACATTTCCTTCCGGGTCGAATAGTTCAACGTTTATAATATAGATGCCCACATCGGCCTTCATATTATCTTCGGTTGTTCCATCCCAAATAATTACCCCCTCAGTAGCTAGCAAAAAGCTCCTGCTCAATATTCTGACAAGTCGGCCCCTGCTGTCAAAAACCCTTATGTTGGCTGTATAACCGGGCTTTTCAAGCGAATAGCCTATATTAAGAACATCATCAACCCCATCATTATCAGGAGAAAATACCTTAGGATACACTTCAAATACTTCCTGCTGCCCATCAGGATCCAGAGTGAACTGTGAGTTTTTGTAGCCAGGCGTTCCAAATCCTGCGCTTTGTGCTGCTGAATGCCAGTTTGACCTGTTTTGTGTCGGCCGGTGATAGTTTAATCTTTCCAGTGCAACACCCTTTTTATCGGTAAGAAGTGCATAATGCATGTTTTCTTCGTAAACCAGCATATCAATGACTTGCTGTCCTTTACCTGCCAATACTACAATGCCATTGCT